>JAGQQT010000010.1 GCA_020426065.1 Planctomycetaceae bacterium
CGCCTGCAATTGAGAGGGATCGACATTCCAGCCGAAAATCATGCGATTCATATCCTTGGCCTGCAGCACCCAGGAGGAAGCTGTCTGATCAAACAACGCCCAGAACATGGCCACAAACAGATAGAGCGGTACGAGGTTCAGAATGGCGAGCAAACCGCGCGAGCTGAAGGTTTCCTGAAAGAAATTATTTCCCGATGGGGGAATATGAACAAACTTCTTTCGCCCCAACCAGAACGTGAACGTGGCAATCGCCATCAGCACGCCTGGCACTCCAAACGCCACGGAAGGCCCAAACTCTTTCAGGAGGAAGGGAGTCAGCAGAGTGGAGATAAACGAGCCGAAGTTGATCGAAAAGTAAAACCACTGAAAGACTCGCGAGATCAGATGCTGGTTCGATTTTCCAAACTGATCTCCCACATGCGAGGAGACACATGGTTTGATGCCACCGGAGCCAATCGCGATCAGGGCGAAGGCAGTGTAGAGGGCAGTGCGAGGATCAATCCCCGTCAGTTGCGGCAGGTCCACCAGGGCCATCACCACATGCCCCAGGCAGTACACCATCGACAGCCAGAGAATGATCCGGTATTTCCCGAACAGCCAGTCCGCAATGATCGCCCCGAAGATCGGGAACAGATACACCGCCGATTTGAACCCGTGCAGCCATTCACGGGCCTGCTCATCACTCATTGTATTGAGTTGACCATCCATCCCCAGCAGGTGTTCGGTCATGAACACGGTCAGGATTGCATTCATGCCGTAATAACTGAATCGTTCTGCCGCTTCGTTCCCCACAATGTAGGGGATCCCCGGTGGCATGGTGGAAATTTCAAACGGTGCGGTTGCATGCTGGTGCTTATTGGCCATCACGTCCCTTCCTGCTGGGAAAATGAGAAATTCTCAAGTGTGCAGAATAGGAGACTGCTCGCCAAAGGTCGAGACCAGAGCGGGGGCTGCGGAAAAAATCGGAGCTGTATCAATTTGGATTCAGTGGCTGACAGGAGGCTCAGCCCCGTTCTACAGCTTGCGGTCGACAATGGCCAGCGTCGCTGTCGCCAGCAGATCGACTGTGTTTTCTCCTGCATCTTCATCTTCCACAGCCAGATAGATGCGAACACTATAATCCCCAGGAGGAAACTCGGAACGACGGATCCTCTGGTCGCTTTCGATAATCCGATCTTCTGTGAGAGCGTGACATTGCCACTCCCATCTTTGTTCCGTGATGCCAAAATCCCAGTCTTCATGTAACTTCTTTGACCAGACCGGTTTCATCGAAAGCACAAGATATGACTTTGCGCCGGGAGGAATTGATGCCAGGTTGGGCTGCAGATGGCCAGTCAGAAAAATCTCCTGTCCATACCAGAGTAGTAGATGGTTGTCCGCCACTTTTTCACCATTGAGCAACAGCGACCAGTCCTCAACATGCTCCGTATTGAGATGCGTTGGACGTTTTCTCAGCAGGGAACCAGGACCATGATCGAATTTGTCAACAGGTGGCTTGCCAGGAAACAAGGACCATCCCAGCAGTACCAGCACAGCGATGATTGCCAGTGACCACCGTTTTTTCCCGGACGATTTCATGGCTCGCCTCCATTGCGGGTGCCCATTGCCCACCAGACCTGACGATTGATCTGTTCGGAGACGAAGCGGACAGAGCAGTCTGCCATCGCCACATTCGCCCCACCCTGATGCAGACTGCTTGCAGTCAATGGATAAATCATGTTCGGGTTGAAAGGACGGCCGTTTGTGCAACTGTTGTGATTGGGAGGCAGGACATGGTTGTAATAACTGGTCATCAGCTGGGTCACCCGTGGTTTCCCTGCCCGATAATCACACTCATCGGCCATCTCTTGCAGGTCTTCATGATGCTCATCTGTCAGCAGAATCAGTCGCCCCCACAGATGTGGATAATCATTCCAGTCCACATCCCGAGAATGGAATGCCGGCAGCGCCAGGCGCTCGGAAGCGGCAGACGTATTGGACAGGCCATCCAGGATATCCGCCTGCGTGATAAAAATCGTGTCCGGTCCGTCTTCACTCCAGCGATAACCACCAGTAAATCCATCACCAATGCCGCTGGCTTCCTCCAGATGGATCCCCCGATTCCCATGATATGAAGTGAGCAGTGACCTCTGCAGTTCATCGGTATTCAGGGCGTCCGTCGGGCACATGGTAGGCCAGATCTTTTTAGCGGGATCGGCTTCCGAATAGTCTATGAATACCGTGACATTGACAAACACATCCCCTTCAACACCCGGAAAGCAGCCATGAAGCTCATGGTACTGATGCTGGGCCAGCATGACATGATGCAGATTGGACAGACAGTGGGCACGCCGAGCTTCTTCTCGTGCTTTTTGAATTGCCGGGACAATCAGAGCCAGGATGAGGGAGATTATCCCTGCGGCTGTCAGGATTTCGACAACCGTCACACCTGAACGGTAAGAAGACTCACCTGGTGACTGCATAAAAATGCCGCCTGAGGAAGTGAAAAGAAGTGACCTGGAGAAACTGACGGCAATGATCGGAAGAATATCCAGATCATACTCCGTTCACGATTTGTCTCTCCTGGGAAGCTGCGTACGTCAAAACTTCATGCTGAGCTTATCCCGCTTACCATCAACCGGGCATTAGAAATGCTCAGCTGACAGATCTGGTATCACGACATGAAATCAGCTTATATCCACGCTCAAAAATGTCAATGTCATTTGTACAGGGCTGAAGGCACCACTTCACACCTCGCTTACCATTCGGCTCTTCCAGTGGTTGGCAAACAGGATCGAGCCGATTGCCAGTGTGAGCAGGCTGCCGAACATGGCTCCCCAGATGGAGCCTCCTACCCACGCATATCGCAGCATCAGGCCAAACTCGTCTGGAACCCTGAAAAATGTGTTTCTATAGAACTCCGGACTGAGCGTGGCCAGAGACATGGCGATCAACCCACCGAGAAACCAGCAGCCATAAATCGTCAGGACCATTACCAGCAGATGCCACGCAGCATACCAGTAAGGGCAACGGGCCCGGGAAACAATTCCAGCCACGAGCGTGAAGACGAATGCGAAGAAAACGCCATAGATCAGACCTTCGAAGATCCCCTGGGCAATGCAGGCACGCCAGATCTGCTGAACATCATCCCAGCCCATCACGTTTCGGAAGTAGTTCGGACTAACGCTGCCATTGATAGCATTGGTTGTCGCTCCAATGAATCCCCCGGCGAGGATTGCCGTGACGGCAATCAGAATCAATGAGATCGGGCGAGTGGGAGTTGTTGCGTTGTCCATCAACTTTCCGGATCAGGAGGATGAATCTCCCCCAAAGAAGTTACGGCATTCCTGTCACGGCAGAAATGGATTTCAGATACAACGGAGAGTGTGAATCACCTGTCAGAATGAATGTGCCACCAATCGTTCCCATGATACTGGGTGCCGAAACCACCTTGCCATTGATCAGAATTGCGATTCTTGAATGAACGGGCGGAGTGGTGGCGGCTTTCATTTTGGAGGCACCGGTTGGATTGAGGATCACTTCCAGAGCCGGTTCAAACGTTGATGGAACATGCGATGAAGAAGACGGATGTTCCATATCGAATTTGGAGACTGTCGCCACATCTGCCGTGTCGGTAATCGCGGGCAGCACAAGATGGAGTGTCGATTTTGTACTCGGATCAACCACAGCCCGTGTTCCCGGCCCTGCGGCACTGGAAACGGCATAGAATTCAATCGTCGCCCCGGATGCGACCGGCACCCGCTTGGATGACGAACTCCCTCCGCACCCCGAAAGCAGAATCACGAAGACTGCCCATAATTTGAGCCACTGCATGCTGACCTCCCTGCAACTGACAAACTCTTCCATAACCTGCAATACCTACAACTCCGTCCCGGCCAGTTTGACAGGAATTGTTTTGCGGGCGCCGTTGCGTTCGATGATGAATTCGATGGTTTCATCCGGCTCGTGTTCCTTGAGGATGGTTACCAGATCGGCGAAGGCTTTAATCTTCTCGTCTTCGCAACTGACAATCAGGTCACCCCGCTGCAGTCCCGCCTCGGCAGCTGGTCCGTTGGGAGACACTTCTGTAATCAGGCAGCCAGTGCTGGTGGCATCTCGTCCGCGGATTCCCAGATACGCTTTCTGTTTTGGTTTGGGAGGATCTTTGTCTGCGTCCGCCAGCCGGGTGTCTCCCTCGTTCAGTTCTTCCCATTGATTGAGGTAAATCTGCACGGGAACATGATAGTTAATTGTGTTACTCACACCGATCCGGCTGTGTATCCCCACAACCCGTCCATGCATGTCAAACAGTGGTCCGCCGGAATCCCCTCCGACCAGTGAGCAGTCGGTTTGAAGGGTTCGTTTGGCAGTGTCCACAACCCGCCCCACCCGGACAACGGGCAGGCGGGAGACTTCGTAGCCGTTGGGATGTCCGATGGCGATCACCCAGTCTCCTGTGTTGACAAAGTAATCCTCTGCCATCGGCACGAAATCATATGGTCCACGTCCGTTGAGCCTCACGATGGCGGCATCACTGCGGGCATCAATTCCAACCACCGTTGCCCGATGCCTTCTGCCATCGTTAAAAATGATAATGACGGATTTCCCCAGTTCGCCTACTACATGTGCAGCGGTCAAAACATGACCTTCAGGACTGATCACCACTCCACTCCCCTCACCGCCGCCCACCCGGATATTGACGGTTGCCTTCTGCAAATCTGGAACAAGTTTCAACGTGACCTGTTCAATCGCTTTCAGATCATTCACGGTACGTGGAAGCTGGTTGAACTGCAGTTGTGCAGGATCCAGTGCCTTCAAGGCCTTGGGGGGGATTTCCCGCTTAGGTGCTGCCAGAGCGGTTTTGCCTTTGGGGATTGAACTCCCGATTCTGTTTCCCAGTTCGGGAAGCCCCTGTCCACAGACTGTGCTTCCGGTGTGCCCCAGCAGGAGCAGCAGTAGAAAACCTATCAGATGGAGACAGAATCCAGGGCAGCGAAATGCTTTCATGATGCAACATATCCTGTGAGTTCAGACCCGGTTGCAATGCCCTCAGCCATCAGGCTATGTTGGACAGAGATGAGACACTGTGAGCTGACAGTTTATTCAAATCAGTCCTCGCTCGGAAATCAACTGGAATATCAGAACAGATGGAAATTGAAGAACTTCCCCTCCCCGGCTGCCTGCTGATCCGCCCGGATGTGTATGGTGATGAACGGGGTTTTTTCCTGGAATTATACCGGGAAAGCCGATATTGCGGATTGGGGCTCGATGTCCGGTTTACCCAGGATAATTTCTCGCGTTCCCGCCAGGGGACATTACGAGGACTGCATTACCAGCTGACAAAGCCCCAGGGAAAACTGGTGCAGGTGGTGCGGGGGGAAGTATTTGATGTCGCCGTTGATTTGCGAAAGCAGTCCCCGACATTTGGTCAATCGATAGCCGTCCGCCTGACTGCCGAAGGGCACGAACAGTTTTACGTCCCGCCCGGTTGTGCTCACGGATTTTACGTGGTCAGTGAGACTGCCGATTTTCTTTACAAATGCACAGCAGATTATGATGCCGCCGATGAGCGGGTGCTGCTCTGGAATGACCCCGATCTAAAGATCAACTGGCCATTGTCTGGGGAGCCCATCGTCTCGCCAAAGGATCAGCAGGGAATTCCACTGTTTGATGCGGATGTGTATCCGTAATTGATCAGCTGAAGTTCAAATATTGAGGGAATTTTGCAGCAGCAGACGGACCTCATCCATAGGGAGCCCTATGATATTGCTGAGACTCCCCTGAATCTGACTGACGAAAGAACTGGCCAGTCCCTGGATGGCATAACCACCTGCTTTCCCCTGGGATTCTCTTGTGCGGAGGTAGTCCTCGATTTCAGCTTCAGTCAGATGCCGCATGCGTATGGAAGAAGTGACCGTCACTTCAAACAGCCGTCCCTGCTGATTCCTGAAACAGACTGCGGAAACGGCCCAGTGTGTCCGGCCCGAATAATGCAGAGTAAACCAGTCACGAACAGCCTGTTCCCAGTGGTCCTGCGGCGGCTGACCGAGCACTCGGAAATCCTTGAGTGAATTTCGACAGACAATCACCGTATCGGCAGTCAGCAACAGGTCTCCCTGTTGAAAAGAACTTTGCTGTGAAACCTGCTCATTCTTCAGTCGGGCAATCTGGCGCAGTTTCTTTTCGATCTGCGGAAATTCATAGACCTGGTCCAGTTGTTCCTCACTGCAGTCGGCTGGAGGATCGATTAAAATCCGATCTTCCGGGATGAGCTGCAGGAGTAATTGCCGTCGCTGCGGGGAGCGTGAACCGAGAATCAGACGGGGGAGTGTTTCGAACTTCATCAAATTGTCCAGGTTACAGGTCTTGCAGCTTTCACGAATCCGGAAACAATAGCCTGAGCAAGCTTCGTCGCGAACGAATGAGAGAACTCGTTCTCACCGGCATACAAACGACTTCCAGGGTATTGTGCTTACGATGCAGACAATTTCCTATCTCTATCTGATCGGTGAGTGGATCATCCGACTGATTCTGATCCCCTTCATCGCCTGGAGATTACGACCTCCCGTCGCACTGGCCTGGATCGCCGTGATTTCCTTTCAACCGTTCTTAGGTATAGTCGGTTACAGCCTGTTTGGCGATCCACGTCTGCCAAGAAAACGCATTGCAGAGCATGCTCGACGCCGCAAGCGACTCCAGCTGGATATCTGGCCGATGATCAAGAATTATTGTGTCGAGCCACCGGAAGCGGAACAGGATGCTTCAACTCATCTGCTCTCCGTTCAATTGGGGGAAATGCCAGCCGTGCGTGGAAATTCCTTTACGCTCCTCAACGATACCCAGGAAGTAATCGAACGCCTGATTGAAGATATTGATCGAGCGGACTGCACACTGCACATGCTCTTTTACATCTGGCGGGATGATGAGACGGGCCAGCGAGTAACGGACGCCGTTTTACGAGCCCGCCAACGGGGTGTGACCTGCCGGCTACTGCTGGATGCCGTCGGTTCGCGTTCCTTTCTGAAGAACCAGATGGCCCGACTGCGGGCAGCGGGAGTTGATGTTCACATCGTTCTGCCTGTCAACCTGTTTCGCCGCCGGTTTCACAGGATCGACATGCGAAATCATCGCAAGCTGGTTGTGATCGATGGCCGCCTGGCCTACACGGGAAGCCAGAACATTGTGGATGCCGATTACGGCACGAAAAAACTGGTTTGGTATGACCTGATGATGCGGTTGCAGGGTCCGATTGTCACACAGTTGCAGTCCATGTTCATGACCGACTGGTATGCCGAAACTGATGAAAAACTGAACCCCATCGAATGTTTCCCCACACCTCAGGAGTCGGGAAGCTATATTCTGGAGCTGATCCCCAGTGGCCCAACCTATCGGACAGAGAATCTGCATCGGCTGATTGTGGCGAAAATCTATGAGGCCCGTCAGCAGGTAATGATCACCACTCCGTATTTTATTCCGGATGATTCATTATTGCAGGCTATTGAAGTGGCCCGGCTGAGAGGGGTGCGGATCATCCTGGTTCTGCCGGAACATTCCGATCAGATTCTGGTCAGCACCGCTCAACGCTCCTATTACGAACAACTGCTCGAATATGGTGCTGAAGTGTATCTGTTTCAGCCTGGTCTGCTGCACTCAAAAACGTTGACCATTGATGATCGGTTTGCCCTGGTCGGAACCAGTAACATGGATGTCCGGTCCTTCAAACTTAATCTGGAGATGAACCTGATCCTGTTTGATCCGGAGCCGATCCGAACTGTCCAACAGCAGCAGGAAGCATACCTGGCTCAATCACGGCGGCTGTATGCTGCGGAATGGTCGAAGCGGGGCATGATGCAAGAAGCGCGGGAAGCAGTTGCCCGGTTGCTGGCGCCTTTGTTGTAAACCTCCGATGAATAACGCTGGTCTGCCTAACACAGATAGTTTGTCACTCATTGTTTTGAGGCCAGACCACAACGAGTTGACATCAATCAGAGTTGCGGTTTGACTCCGGCAATTTTGTGAACCGCTTTCCATTCCTCGGGAGTTACTGGTTGAATCGAAAGTCTCGAACCGCGAGCCAGAACCATCATTCCGGAAGTGACCTGATCCTCACGCAGCATTTCACGGGTGATGGGTTCCGGAAACTGGCTCACCAGCTGGATATCAACCATGTACCAGGTGGGATTCTCCGTTGAACTCTTCGGATCGAAATGTTTCTCCTGGGGATCGAAAGCGGTGTGATCCGGATAGCCGGCTTTGACCACCTGAGCGGTACCGACAATGGCCAGGGGATCAGAATTACTGTGATAAAAAAAGACGCCATCTCCCGGCTGAACCTCATCCCGCAGCATGTTACGGGCCTGGTAGTTTCGGACCCCATCCCAGAAGGTGGTCTGCTTTCTCTCGCCAGCCAGATGATTGATGGAATAGCAGTCTGCTTCGGACTTGAAGAGCCAGAAATGAACTGGTCGATTGGCGGGGGATTTCTTCCGATTCGTTGTTTTTTTGGGCATCCTGTGACCTGTGGGAGGTGAAATGTCTGCTGGAGGTGAATTCGTTCAAGGTCAGGGGCAAGAATATCGCCAAAAACTGCTGTTCAGCAACGATAAACACTCGCCGATTGTTGCGACTGTCCTTAAAATGATATGCTGAAGTCCAAGATGACCTCCAAACTGGGGTGAATATGAGATTTATGTTCACCTCTCCCGCCAAGATGGTGACTGCAGCGGTAGCTGCCTGTCACATTCCCCCACAACCGGGAATTGTCTTCAACGATTCTGTACGAGAGGAAAAAACATGAAAACTCGACTTTGGCTTTCTGCCTGCTGTCTGCTGTCATTATCCACTTCCCAGTGTTTTGCACAGGGCTGGGGATCCATCAAAGGAAAAGTTGTGATTGACGGTGCCGCTCCGACACTCAAACTGCTGGTGGAAAAAGGGGATGGCAGTGTGAAGGATGCCAACGTCTGTGCCGCACAGGATATTCCCAACCGCTCCCTGGTTGCCAACGACAAAGGTGAGCTGGCCAACTGCTTCGTATATCTTTACACCCGCGATGAAGTCGCTGTGCATCCGGAACTGCAGAAACCAGCCGAAGATACTGTTCTTTTCGACCAGAAGGGCTGCGAATTCCTGCCCCGCTCACTGGTTGTGCGGACAGACCAGAAAGTCAAATGTATCTCGAATGATGGTTGTGGTCACAACGTCCACACCTTTCCACTGAAGAATCAGGCCCACAACCTGCTGGTCGCGGCTAACGATCAGACCGGTGTGACCCTCGAATATGCTGATGCCGAACCACTCCCCATGCAGGTCAAATGCGACATTCATCCCTGGATGACTGCCTACTGGATGGTCATTGGACATCCATATGCTGTCGTGACAGATGCCGAAGGAAACTTTGAGATCAAGAATCTGCCCGCTGGAGAGCACACTTTCCGGGTCTGGCATGAACGAGTTGGTTACATTGAACGTGCCCTGAAAGTCACCATCGAAGATGGCAAAACGACTGATGCAGGCTCGATCAAATGTCCGGCTGAAAAACTCAACGACTGATCGGGCTTCGATTACCGAATCAAAGGCGTGGCGGACTGTTTGATCCGCCACGCTTTTTTTATGCTATGTAAGTTGGTTTTGGATCAACTGTTCCGAGAAAGGAATTGAGCGGTAGTGCTTTCCATCATTATTCCCGTACTGAATGAAGAAGAGTCTCTGGACGAGCTGTATCGCCAGATTCGTGCCGTATGCAATCAGGAACAGATCGAACACGAGGTCCTGCTGATCGATGACGGCTCAACAGACCAGTCCTGGGAGAAAATCCGTGAGTTGTCCGCAGCTCATCCGGAAGTTCGCGGAATCCGTTTTCGCAGAAATTTCGGGAAAGCTGCTGCCCTGACAGCCGGAATGCAGAATTCCCGAGGTGACTGGATCCTGATGATGGATGCCGATCTGCAGGATGATCCTGCAGAGATCCCCAGGTTCCTGGAAAAGTCACGCGAGGGCTTTGATGTGGTCAATGGCTGGAAAGTCCGTCGGCTCGACCCCTGGCACAAGGTTTATCCCAGCAAAGTGTTCAATGGCATGATCGGCAAATTGACTGGTCTGAAACTGCATGATCACAATTGCGGTCTGAAACTGTTTTGCCGGGAGGTAGCACAGGAAATCCGGATCTATGGCGAACTGCATCGCTTCATCCCGGTGCTGGCCCATGCCCGGGGATTTCGTGTGACCGAACTGGCAGTGAATCATCGACCCCGGGAGTTTGGTCATTCCAAATATGGGATCATCCGGTTTCTGCGCGGATTTCTGGATCTGCTGACCGTGGTCTTTCTGATCGGATATGGTCAACGTCCTCAGCACATGCTGGGAGCAATCGGACTGTTTTTCTTCCTGATCGGCCTGACAGGCCTGACCTACCTGACGGGATTATGGCTCCTGATGCATCTGTTCGCACTGCTTCCTGCTGATCCAATAGGGACCCGACCATTGCTGGCATACTCAGTGACTTCCATCATTCTGGGAGCCCAAGCCATGTCCCTGGGACTGCTGGCCGAACTGATTGTCGCCAACACCGTCCAGCAACGGGCTACCTACAGCATCAGAGAAACAGTCTCGCTGAATGAGTCTGATCCTGCCTGATTGGAATTGTCTCACACGAAGTCTTCCATGATTGCAGAGTTTCCTCACTACATGCTCTGCCAGCAATAACCCCGATGACTGCTCAATAAAAAACGACTCCAGAACAATGCATGCTCTGGAGTCGATGATAGTTTTACTGCTATCAGCACCCACTGATTTTACAGGCTGGGCACCTTGATCTGATCCCGCATCGTGTCATACCGGGGATCCCGGAAGACATCCCGGAATTCAAAACCAAAACCGGAATTAAGTTCCCAGTTCGCCCGCTGATCCCACGGCGTTCCGGGGTGCTGGGCCTTCACAAACTCATATTCCTTTTTGGCTTTATCAAGCTGGGCATTGAGCTCATCCATATCCACCTTGGTACGACGGATCTGTTCTTCATCAGGTTCTTTCATGTCCCGAATCCGGACCACATTCCAGCGGTTGGCATTGGGAACCTTCGGCTTGGGAGGACTCTTCAGGTGCGAATCAACCGCGAGCATGAACTGGAACAGTCGCACCCGGAAAGAAAGACACTGGGCGTAACACAAATCATATGCTGCCCGCCAGCGCTGGGAGTCTTCCCGAGCCCGCTGATCCTTGATTGCTTCGAGGCGACGGATTGCTTCGTTGAGAATGCCAAATGCCCGCAACGCCCGACTGGCGTTTTCCATCCCTTGCGGACGGAAATCTTCTGGCGAAAATGCATACCAGTGCTCCTGGATATTGAGATTCTCATCCTGATAGGGATTCAGCACCGTGATGATATTCCAGATTTCCTTGCGGAATTCACTCTTGTTTCGTTCCTGTTCGTATTCCCGACGGGCCATCAGCAGTGGCTGATACTCTTTCATGGCCAGGAATTCAAACTTCCGTTCCAGGTGTGCTGCACGACCGGCAAGCGTTTCTTCATCTCCTGGCAGCATGAAGTAAATCCCACCCGATTCCCGGGCGAGTCGAACCTGTTCATAGCAACCGAAACCGCTCGAGAACGAATCCCAGCGACGATGCAGACCATCGTACTGGAGCGCTTCAGGGAATGCGGTCTCAGGACCACGACGGACATCGATCCAGAAATCCAGTCCGAATTTCGGATCGGTCCACCTCATACGGGCATAGGGATAACCAAAGATCGCTTCCCGCCCCATGATGTAGACCGGAGCCTTGTACCGCTTCACGCGAGAGATCGCTTCTTCAACTGCTGTTCCATCGTCCCCTGCCTCATCAGACAGCACAACAATGGCCAGCTTGCGCTGAGCCCGGATCGCGAGTGGTCCATATTTGTCACAGACAGCCATAATCGACTGGAACAGATTTTCTTCACCTGTTGTATCGATAGGAATCTTGTCGATGGCCTTTTGAATTTCGGGAATATCGGGGGTCGGCTTTTCGGTGTGCGTGTTGATCCCCGCTCCATAGCTGAGGATGGTGGTCAGCAGAGTATGATCGGCATCCTTGGTTTTCAGCTTCTCGTCAGATTCCTGAGCGATCTTCAGTTCTTCGTAAACCTTGTGGAACTGATCCCGGATTTCCTTTTGCTCATCTTTCATACTTTCCGATTCGTCGAACAGCCACACGACGTGAACTTTATCCTGACGCATCAGCCGGATCAGTTCCTGAGTCAGTCGGCTCATGGCAGCTCCGTAGCCTTCCACCACCGCTCCGGTTTCACCCTTGATTTCTGCTTCACCCAGGTCCTGTCCCAACTGGTTGGCTCCCGGGAGAGAAACTTGTGCGACGTTTACCTGAATCTCCGGCTCATTGAGGGACTCGGATGTTTCAATCTTGGTCTGGCTGACAGCAGGAGCAGAGCTGCCCCCGTTGTTGGTGGAAACAGTGGCCCCGGCAACAATCGAGAGGTTCTCTGAAACCTCTGTGTTGATATCCAGTTCCTGCGTGAATTCCTGCTGTTCCCGTTCATCGGAAAACACGGTTTCCACAAGCACGTCCCGGTTATTATCCAGCAATGTGAACTTCGCCAGGGCCATGATGGTGAGAATCACACCATGAACCGCAAAAGACATCACCAGGGCTTTCGTGTCACTGGAAAAATTCGACATATTCAAACCTGCCCGCAGGCGTACACAAATTGAGGGGAGAATTCAAAAAATCAACAATTACAGTTTGGGGATATTCTTGGGCTTGGGAGGCTGATTGGCCATCATCTTTTTCCTTTCTTCCTCTGCCAGAAGCAGCATTGGCTTATCGGAATCATCGGAATTCATCGGAGCGACATCCATGTGGTATTCGCGCCATTCCCAGCCCAGTGGCTGCTGCATTTCACGCGAAGCCAATAACTCCCAGGGGGTGCCCGGATGTTCCTTGATGACTCGACTCAGATATTCTTCTGCCTGCGCAGCCAGTTTCTTCACTGTAGAACCGGCGCTAACGGTATCGGAAGCGACCAGCTGCCAGTGATTGTTTTCCTTGTTCTCGAATGCCTTGGGATTGGATTTCATTTCGGCACACATTTCATTGTACCCGTAAACCCGAGCCCGCATGGCCAGCACGCGTCCAACCGCCAGATCATAACCGGCACGCCAGCGTGGCTCAGCCAGTTTGCTGCGATCCGGCACGCCCACTTCCAGGATCCCCATCAATTCCTGCAGCTGATAGTCCAGAACCGCGAGCGGCTTCTGGGCTTCTGTCAGTTCCTGACGCAGAATGTTGTCCGTGTCCGCCCGAAAACGGAGCGTAGGAATCGGAATGGTATTTACCCGGGTCCGTTGAGCGGCTAACAGCAGTGCCTGCTTGGCCTTGTTCTTTTTCACATCCAGATCAACCAGCCGTACCGGGCGATAATCAGGAGCATACGGACGCATCAGAGCGGGATCAAAATTCGGACCTTCCTGTACATCGGCTGAGACCAGGTACAAACCACCGGTTTCTGCACAAAGGCGAGTCAGGGCATAAGGGCCGAAACTGGCCGACATCTGATCGAACTCGCGCTGGTTTCCGCCAAAAAATGGCAACTGCAACCGTTCGGGGTAAATGGTTTCCGGACCTTTATCAGCCGGGAGGTAATCGGTATAGGTCTGACCGTTTTCTTCCCAGGTGAATTTGACGAATTCCTGATCCCGCCCAAACACAGCAGCATTCCCGACGCAATAAACTGGAATGCCCAGACGTTTGTTGGTATTGATCACCACTTCCAGATTCTGCAGGTCATCTCCACGCTCATCGGTCACGATGATCATCATCACGTTGCGACGAAGCTTGGTTTTGTAACTGGACCAGCGATTGGTCGCCTTATTGACGGCATCAAACACAAACTCTTTGCCGCTCGTATCCGGCTTGATTTCCCGAATGGCCTTAACCAGATCCTTAACATCCCGTACCGGCTGATCGGTGATGAATTTGGTCTCCTCGCCATAACTCAGAACGGCCGTTTCGAGAGGTGTCTTCCCCTGCTTTTCCAGGTCAAACATTCCCAGCTGCTTGTAAACGATTTCAAATCGCTTGGCGATCGCTTCCCGGCGTTCATTCAATGACTGAGAAGCATCAAACAGCCAGATGGCCAGAGTCGGTTTGTCCTTGAGAGAAGCGGCGATTTCCATCGTGAGACGATCCATCGCTCCTTCCACGCCACCCGTGTGTTCGGTCTGACCGGTCACTTCAACCGCTTCCACCAGCTCAGCATCACTGGGACGCATGACCGTTTCAACGTTCGGCACTTCTACTTCCAGCAACTCTTCTTCCAGCTTTTCCTGAACGGGATCTTTCTCTGCCTGAGTAGGATCCTGTGTTGCGGCGAGTGAAGCGGCCAGAGTGTCAAAGTTTGACTCGGTCCCGAGTTGATCGGCAACGGTAGCATCGAACAGGTATTGTTCATCGATCGGATCATCAAGCGAACTGTCAACGAGCAGATGCCGTGTCGGATCCTGAACCACGTACGTGATACTGGCCATCAATAACAGGAGGACCGTATGGATCCCCAGACTGACAGCCCAGGCGGGTGCTTCCTGGAGGGCCTCAGAAACAATAGACGAGGATTTCTGCAGCATTTTCCTGACTCCAAAGTGCCTCGAGATTATTGTCCTTATGAAAGGACTGAATCCTTCAGGTTGATACTTCCACTGTTCGCTCGACAAAGGGACAATAATTTTCAACTGACCGATGAACTTCCATCCGAAATCCCCAGTCAAAAACGATCTGGTTTTCAGCCAGTCGTGTTTCAGTTACCTGATCAAAGTCCAATCAGTTTGACGACTGCAACATTGAAATCGTTCACAGTCCCACCACCAAGTTTACTCCATGGGAACCGGGACCTGTACAGAACCTCGTAAAAGTCTGGCATTCTATAATAATACGGTACCCCTCCCGCCCCGGAATCTCAAGCAGAAGTTTGTTTTCCTGTCCATGAATACCAAGGGATCGACAGATCTCTTTTATATTCATATGTACAGATTTCTGGCAAGACTTGAGGCAAAAAAGGACGAATCTGCTTTAATACCTCGTCTCTATCAACGATCTTCGATGGGAAATGTCCCGAAATAAGCAGAACGTGACAGTTTTTCTGGAAATGATGGTGGACCCGTCGCGATAAACAGAAGGATGGCCGCTCACCATTTCACGTTACCTGAGAGGATCACTTGCCATGGAACGGGGCTCTGTCTGCAGAGTGGAATCTGATTTCGAAGCCGAGCCCCAGGTCCAACTCCACTATCGGATCCATCAACCGGTCATACCAGTTGAAGTTCCCCGCAATGTTCTGCTGATTCATGGCGCTTGCGAACATGGAGGTCGCTACCAGTCCTTTCTCGATCAGGCTGCTCAAGCCGGGTGGACTGCCATCGCACTGGATCTGCGCGGCCACGGCCAGTCCACAGGCAATGAAGTCCACATCAAACGATTTGAAAACTACGTGTCCGATGTCTGTGCCTTCATGGAGCATTTGAGCCTCAATCCGGCTCACACTCTGCTGGTTGGCTGCAGCATGGGGGGTCTGATTGCTTTACGCAGCTGTCAACTCCACTGGCAACGAACACAATCATCCCTGTGCCGCGGGCTGGGACTGGTTTCTCCATTGCTGGCAATTCGCCACCCGATTGAAAGCTGGAAAATAGTTGGCTCGAAAGTTCTGAATGTTGTCCGACCGAGAACAAAGTTTCGCAGTACGCTCGATCTGAATCTGCTCTCACACGATGAAGAAGTGGTCGCTTCCAAACGAAACGATCCACTGATTCGCAAGCACGTCACCGCTCGCTGGTACTGGGAAATCCAGCACGCCATGGCAGCCGCTCATCAGGAAGTAGATTCAGTTCAACTGCCAGTCATGCTCTACCAGAGTGGAGCAGATTACGTTGTCGACCCGCAGGCATCCCAGGCCTGGGCCAGTCGCGTCAACCATCACCACAGCGCCACGCCCCATGGCAGGGTCCAGTTTCACCTGCTGCGTGGCTGGTACCACGAAGTTCTCAATGAACCGCAGGGAGATGTAGTTGGTTCAGCCCTGCTCGAATTTGGCGAGCAGCGTCTCGGCTTGAAAACGGTTCAACGTGCGGTCAGTTAAGACCCACTCAGCCTGGTTGTGGCGAAGTCTGATCGGATTCGCAGCCTTGAGTCACCACCTCAAACCCCAGGTCCGTAATCATCTTGAAGTCTTCACAGGGCTCCTGGCCCTTCGTTGTCAGGTAATCACTGACAAAGATGGAATTGGCCGGATACAGTCCCAGCGGCTGCAGCGTGCGGAGGTGAATTTCCCGTCCTCCGGCAATACGGACTTCCGTCCCAGGATTTGTGAGCCGGAACAGGCAGAGCGCCTTCAGGCAGCGTTGAGGAGTCAACTCGTGCGTCAGTTCGAGGGGTGTGCCTTCAATCGAAGTCAGGAAGTTGATCGGGATTGATTTCACGCCGAGCGTTCGCAGTTCCAGCGCGACCTCAACCAAGTCAGAATCGGTTTCGCCCATTCCGACGATAATTCCGCTGCACAATTCCATCCCCGCATCCGAGGCTACCTTCAGAGTTTCCAGCCGGTCTTCATAGGTGTGCGTCGTGCAGATTTTTTCGTAGTAGGCTTTTGAGGTATTCAGATTGTGGTTGATCCGGTCCACACCGGCGTCGGCCAGAGTCTGAGCCTGCTCGGGTTTCAGCAATCCCAGGCAGCAGCAGATATGCAGCCCCAGTTCCTGCTTGATTCGTTTGACGACATTGGCCACATGATCCACCTCCCGATTGGTGGGACCGCGACCGCTCGCCACAATGCAGTAGGTTTTGGCCTGATTCTCTTTGGCTTGCCTGGCCCCTGCCAGCAGTCGCTCTTCATTCAGCCAGGCGTATTTCTCAATTGGGGCATCCGAGATTTTGGACTGAGAGCAGTAACCACAATCTTCAGGACATAAACCGCTTTTGGCGTTCTTGAGGTAATACAACTGAACCTGATTTCCGAACGCTTCATAGCGGACCCTGTAAGCTGCCTGCAGCAGGGACAGCAGTTCTGTGTCCGGGCAGTTGAGGATTTGCTGACATTGAGCAGGAGTCAGAGCCTGACCCTGAAGTGCCAGTTCAGCCAGTTCATCCCAGACCTGAAGAGAGGACGTTGTCGCAGAACTCATGTGGATATTTCTTGTTTCGGGAAGCAATCAAAAACCGCTGAACAACGTGAGCGAGGGGTCTGGCCTTGAAGCCACATCAAACTGGTACAGGTTCCCCCCGTAGTTCATTTCCAGTCAGTTTATCCAAGACCAGTTGAGGAACAAGTGAGCGGATATTCCAAGGGGTTTTACGGTGAAGTTTTCCCGAGATTTTCCCCCTGGCTGGGTCCGAAATAGTCCACAGCTCCTCAGAAAAGACGGCATTTTTGAACTTTTTACACTTCTGCACCGGTTGTTTCGCTCTTTACGCAATTTACAGGCATGTTTTACAGTCCACCAACCTCTCTCATACATCTGTCCCTCCTGATATTGTGGTGCGATCAAATGGACTACTCACTCAAACCTCTCTCGAAGAACTGCTCTGCAACCGGCCAGCCTCTCGAACCTGGAGACTTGTGCTATTCCGTGCTGATCGAAAAGAACGGACGCCATGAACGTCTGGATTTTTCCTCCTCTGCCTGGAAAGGTGTTCCGGAAGGAGCATTGGGTGTGTGGCGGACAGAAGTGCCAGCTGCCGAAATCAAACCGGTCAATCCGTTTGATAACCAGCGATTGCTCGATCAGTTCATTGAATTCACCGAGCAATGTAACGACAGCCAGAAAAAACTGCGTTATGTGCTGGCCCTGCTGCTGGTCCGAAAAAAGCAGCTTGTTCACGAGCAGAATTTTGAGCAGGATGGCGAGCAGTGGATGCAACTCCGGGGTGTTCGGGGAGAAGGCCTGTTCAAAATTCCCGAAGAAAAGCTCACTCAACATGAAATGACTCGCCTGCAGGCGGAAATCGATCAATGGACCCAGGCCCCTGCTCTGAAACGGGCTGCCTGATACGAATTCAGAAAACCAGCGACGCTCACAAAACAACAGAACGGATGCTGTTGTGACCAGACTGAGCAGATCAAACGTGCCAGATTCGGCAAATGCCGGCCCCAAACCGGCAAGGAACAGATCGTGACCTTTCGCAACGGATTGCTAACCCGATACCTGATTTTACTGCTGGCATTCCTGCCGGCAGTCAGTATCGGTTGTGGCGCCAGCCGTTGGCGGTTACAGCCTCAATGGCCCTCATTCGTTCACCGCTCCGCCAAGATTCCAGTGGATGCCTCCAAGGAAGAAATCCTGGCTTACGTGAATCAGGCTTCCGAGCCGATTCATTCCTGGCGGACGACTTCCGGTCGGGTCAGCGTGACGGGCGTTCCCGTTCCGCTCAAGGCCATGGTTGCCATTGAAGAACCCAATCATCTCCGCATGACCATCTCTGGCAGCCTGTCTGGTCAGAGTGAAGTTGACCTCGGTTCGAGTGATCAGTCACTCTGGTTCTGGATGCGTCAGATGGAACCCCAGGCCATCATGACGGTCAACCACTGTGATCTGGAAGCGGTCCAGAGCCAGCTCCCCGTGCCAGTTCAACCCGAGTGGATGATGGAAGTGCTAGGAGTAAAGCCCATTGATGGGAAAGATGCCGAACTGATTCGCGATCCAGACAATCCTTATCGGGTCAAACTGGTCTCACACCACACCAACGACATGGGCATGGCCACCCGGCGAATGACTACAATTGACCTCCGAAAGGGGGAGATTGTTTATCATGAGCTGTATGACAGTCAGCATCGATTGATCGCCACCGCTGAGTTGTCGCACTATCAGGATTTTCCTCAAACCACGGCCCGGCTCCCCAGTCAAATCACGTTTCACTGGGTGCAGCAGGATGCCAAAATGCAGCTTTCGCTCAATGGTGTGGAAATCAATCCGCCCCAGTTGCCACGTGAAATCTGGGAAGCTCCTGCTTATGCCAACTGCCCGGTTCGTCGTCTGACTCGGGATGAACTACTTCCCATGACGGCGGGAGTAGAAAATCGCAAAGTCAGAGAAAAGCCTCGGGCGATTACCGAATATCAGCTTGATCAGGAAACGGGAGAATGGTCCGAAAACCGTTTCGTGAAACTCCCGGGAGCACAACAGCCCCCCACAAACAGTTCAACCATTCAGCCGGTTTCCGGAGCCATTCCCGAGCAGATCGCTTCACTCCCCGCTCAAACCATCCCTGGCCCGCAGGATGCCGCTCCCTTTCCGGACTTCGGGTCACAGCCCGCTGCACAGAACTCGTCCTCTCCAGTCTCCTTACAGAAGCAGACCGACTATCCTGAGTGGGCACAGCCAGCCGGCAAAGCGGAACTCAAATCCCGTGATGACCTGATTCAGCAATAAGGTCACCTGGCTGATTGTCAGTTAGGGTTTCACAGATTTTATTCTGGCAATCCAGCTCGCACATGCCCCCATCCGAGTGGCGGGGGCGCTCCGCCCCCGATCGTTCCACGATCGGAACTTCCAACTGTTTGACCCGAAGCTTGCCGGAAAAGGGTTTCCCTCCCCAGCTGCGCCGACCCTCCCGGAGGGCATTTGTCTCTACGCAAATCCAAAT
>JAGQQT010000110.1 GCA_020426065.1 Planctomycetaceae bacterium
GTTTATCCGGTTTCGGATATGACCCGGCCAATCAATTTGCCGCTACCGGTCATCTTTGAAGCATTCGACCCGGATTTTCGTCTCTCGGGAGTTTCGGTCATCGTCGAAAAGCAGGGGCAGATGCTCTTCAGCGAGCTCGTTGATGCCCAGGGACAGAAATCTCTGCAACATACTCAGCCGATTGATTTCGAGCGTCTGCCGGTGGTTCCCGGTGAATCGATTTCAGTTTTTGTGGAAGTGCGGGACAACCGGGAACCTCGTCCTAATCGACGGCAGTCTCCGAAAGTTCGCATTACTCTGGCCGAACCACAAACCCCTCAAAAGCTGGCTGAAGAGCAGATCAAAGAAGAGCAGGAAATCGAAAAGCAGCAGCAGGCTCCCGAGCAGCAGATGCAGCAGGAAGAGCCTGGTCAACAGGAGCAACTCGAACAGCAGCCGATGCCTGAAGCTGAACCCAATGCAGACAAACCTGCCGCTGAAGAAGAGCCTGCTCAGGAAGCCCAGGATCCACAGAAGGTCATGGAACCTTCTGAGAATGGAACCCCGGCAGAGCAGGGGGAACAGGATAACTCTGCCAGAAAGCAAAAGCAGGATGGCGATAACTCTGAAAATAATGCAGACACTCCTCAGGAGCCTGGCGACAAAGAACAGGGGAAACCGCAGTTCAGTCCCGAAGGGGAAGATGACGACCTGGTTCTGGAAAAACTGATCAAAAAGCTGCAGGAACAGAACGAGCAACAAAAGCCGGAATCAGAAAAGGGAAAACAGCAGGATCAGGGGGAAGAAGGGAAGCAACAACCTTCTGCTGATGGTCAGATGCCTCCAAAAAATCCGGAAAGCGATCCGGACAATGCCCCCACTCCGCAGCCGAAAGATGGAGCTGACCCTGGCAAGATGCCCGATCCCGGGACTCAGCCCGACTCCCCCATGAAGGAGAATCCGGAGGGGAGTGGCAAATCGGAAGATATGCCGGAGTCCAAACAACCTGCTCAGAATCCGGGTGACAAGTCGGATATGCCTGGCGAAAAGAATTCGAACTCAACGGAGAATAAGACCAATCCTCCGGGAGAGAATCCTGCACCGGCTGACAATGAGTCCATGAAAAAATCGGAAGGGGAACCGGGCAAAGCGGCTGACAAGATGCCGAATAAGACCGAACCGGGAACAGAACCGGGTGACGGAAATGAACCTGGCGAAACGAAACCGGGCGAGACTTCCGGGGAAACAATGCCCAAACAGCCTGGCAAAGAGGGGACCAATAAAGATTCCACCAAAGAGCCCGGCGATCAACCCCGGATGGAAGATTCGAAAACCGACCAACCTCAATCTAGGGACAACAATCGTCCTGCTGAGGACTCTGAAAAAGGTTCAGAATCGCGCCCCCAGAAGCCCGGAGAAACCCCACCCAACAAGGATGGCCAGATGAAACCGGGGTCGGATCCGAACAATCCTACTCAGCCGGGGAATAATCAGGATCAACCACAACCGAATTCTCCCAATTCGAAACCGAATGATTCTCAGAATCCACAGGATTCCCAGAAAGGAAAGCCGAAGCCGGGAGATCCTGCCCAATCCGGGAAGTCTCCGTCTCAACAACAGCCTCCATCTGACAGTGAGTCGATGAAGCCGGACGCACCGGAATCAGAGAGCCAGCCGAAAGGGACGGAATCTCAACCTGCGTCCGATAAACCTGCCAATAAACCGTCAATGGATGAGCAGAAATCCCCGGGGAAAGAACCGGGGAAAAACGCGACATCGCCTGATACTCCCCCCGAAAAAGAGCCTTCTGATCAACCCGATGCAGATAAGATGGCACCCGACGGAGAAATGCCTCCGAATCAACAGGGGCCTGAGGGTTCACAGGAACAACAGCCAAATCAGGCTCCCAAAAACAGTCCTCCCTCACAAAAGCCTGGAGATCAGAAGTCCAAACAACCAGGAGAAGGAAAATCGAATCAGCCTGGTTCTGGAAAAGGTGGCCAGGAAGGTCAGCCCGGCAAAGGGGAAGGCAAGGGTGAGGCTGGCAAAAAATCAGGAAGCCCCGCCGGTGAAGGAGGGGGTTCTCCGCGCACTGGTCCCGCTGATGGCTCGAAAACGGATAAAACCCAGCCCGGGAATGCCCAGGGGGGAAAAGGGATGAATCAGGAACGTGTTGAGCAGGGGGGCGGCACGGATGATGGAAACGGCGATAGTGCCCCAGCGTCCGATGCTCAATCCCTGGAAGATCGGCGTAAGGCGGCGGAACTGGTTCTGCAGAAGATTGAAGAAGACCTCAAACGGGGGAAAGTGGATCCCGAACTCCTGGAGGAACTGAACTGGAATGAAGATAACCTCAAACAGTTCCAGCAGCGGTTGGCCGAGTATCTGCAGAAGGATGCAGAGACTCCTGCTGCCCAGGATAAGCAGCGTCAGTTTGAGGAAATGCTCAAAACAATGAAAATTGAAGGGGAGCGGAATTCCCGGTTTGGATCAGAAGGGGGAGAGGCTTCGCCTGATGAATTTGCTCCAGCGCTTGCGCCTGCACCACCTGAATATCGAGAACTGGAAGAAGCGTTCCGTCGGAGTTTGAACCGCGGATCGGCGAAACCATCTGGGAAAAAAGGGGCTGCCAAGAAATAAAATCGCAGGTTACATGGTCTAACTGTCAGAGAGAACCCATTGTAAAAAAGTGACCTGTGAAATTGTGCTTGACGCTGCAGGGGAGAAGGAATAACTGTACGTTCCCTTCCCCAATTTCCTGCCGCGGTACTCCCCATGCCTTTGATCTTCCTCATTCCCCTACTGATGGGAATGCTCCTGTTTCTGACTGAAAATATCGGAATGGCCCAGCAGCCGCTCTCGAGCTTTCATGTTTTGCCCAAAAAACCTGTGGATGAGACGGCAGATGGTCTGCCTGTTTACATTGACGTAGGCCAGGTTCAGCATCATCAGCCCGAGATGATCTCACCCGAGTCCGACTGGATAAATCCCGTTGCTGCACGGGGGCTTGCATTTGAAGTCGATCAGGGTGAGTACCTGCCTTCAGATGAAATCATTCTCCAGACATCAGGGCCGGGAGATGATTTTGCTGTGGTTGGAGATGTGTTTGAGCAGGCGAATGAAACACAGCATGGTGTTCCAGCCGAGGATTCCTGCGTGCTGGAAACAGAGACTTCCTGGATTATCTGGAAGTCAACCAGCGTGACGGCAACCTGGGTGAGCGGAAGTGGTGATGACTTTGGGATGACTGATGTGAACATTGGAGGCAGTATTACGTTTCCCAAAGTTCCCTTCATCAACCTGTCACCACGTTACCAGATGACATTTCTGGATGGTCCTCAAACAGTTGATGCTCCGGAAACGCTACATCGGGCAAGTCTGGGGATCATGGGGATGTATCCGATCCGCGAGAAAGTGCTGGGTCAGGTTGTGGTGACACCAGCAATCGCATCCGATTATCGCAATACAGGTTCTGAAAGCCTGAGAATCACGGGTCATGCCATGGCAATTTTTATGCCCTCACCTCAACTCCAGTGGGTGCTGGGAGTGGTGTACCTGAATCGGGAAGATGTGGGTTTATTGCCTGCAGTCGGGGTGACCTGGTCTCCCACAGAGGATCGTCGGATCGAGTTGATGTTTCCCCGCCCGCGTGCATTACAGCGGATTGCCAAAGATGGTGAACGGGAAACCTGGATGTATCTGGCGGCGGAGTTTGGTGGTGGAAGCTGGGCAGTCGAGCGGGCCAGTGGCGCCGATGACGTGATTACGATCCGCGACTATCGCCTCCTGGCAGGATTGGAATACAAGCTGCCAGAGAATAAAAGCTGGTTCTGGGAATACGGACTTGTCATGGGGCGGGAAGTGGAATATTCCTCGCAAGTGGGCAACTTCACGCAGGATCCGAGTTTCATCATCCGAGGTGGGGTCACCTTCTGATCGCCACTTGGGCGGTGATCAGGAGATCAGCTTTCGGACCAGTTCTATGGCCTGGTCCTTTGTAGCGAGTTGTTCATCGAGTTGGGCTTCAAAAACGCGCTGCAGCAGGTGGGAAAACTCTCGACCGGGCTTCAGTCCCATTTCGATCAGATCGTGACCTTTGAGAAACGGTTCCGGCCAGAGTTGTTCTGCGGAAGTCTTGCTCAGATAGCTCCTGCAGAATTCATAATCGGCAGGCTGTTGTCCCTGTTCCAATGCTCTGACGCGAACCCATTCCAGCAGGTAATCGCTGTGGGTGTGGTGCAGCAAAGTCTTCAACTGATGTTTCGGCAAATCAGCCGCTCCATTCAGCTGGTCTTTAGCTGTGCAGAGCCAGACAATCTGCTCTGTTTCTGCATTGGACATCCGCAGCTCCCGGCAGCGCTGCTCAACGGTGGTAGAAATATCCTGTTCCTGCATTCCATTGATCAGCACAATAAACATGGCCAGTTCAAAAGAGTGGATCTGCATCAACTCCAGTTGACGACAGGTGCGATCAATCGGGAGTGAAGTCCCGACAGAATTCAGTTCCATTAGAATCTGATTGAGCAGGCCGGAAGAGTACAGCATGCGAAAGGCGGCTGCCCGATTCGGATGACGCAGCATCGACCGCAGTTCCATCGTAATCCGTTCGGGGCTGACCTGCTGTAATTCGTCAGCGTGCTGGACAATTCCTTCCCACGTGGATTGATCGACTGTCAATTCAAATCGCGCCGCAAAACGGATTGCCCGCAGCATCCGCAGCTTGTCTTCCCGGATTCTCGCAACCGGGTCACCAATGGCTCGCAGGACCCGGTCCTGGAGGTCCTGCAATCCCCCAACATAATCAATCACCTGATTCGTGGCAGGATCGAAAAACATTCCGTTGATGGTATAGTCTCGTCGCATCGCATCTTCCTGAGCGGTGGCATATGTGACATTATCCGGACGTCGGCCATCCGAATAGGAGCCATCAGTGCGAAAAGTGGCAACTTCCACCTGGCCATGCTGGACGGTTGGTCCTAGCACCACCACAACTCCAAAACTTTCGCCGACGGCCAGTGTTTTGCGATGTCCGAAGACCGCACGCACTTCTGCCGGAATCGCGTTAGTGGCCACATCGTAATCTTTGGGTTCCAGCCCCAGTTGCAGATCCCGAACGCATCCACCGGCCAGCAGTGCTTCATAGCCTGCCTGGCGCAGTCGAGCGACGACTTCTTCAGCAAAATCTCTCAGCGGCGTGGTCACCAGCATCATCTCCAGTATAAGACTTCCATTCTGCCCTTGTATTCAAAAATGGATCGAGAATCTATCATGCTGGGCATGGTTTACATGAAGAGCGACGATTCTAGAACAGTCAGGCAGCAGATGGATTTTCCTCTTTTTGAAAAGATTGTGACAGCAGGACTGGAAAAACAGCTTCACTTGGGAGTCCAGCTCAGTCTCGCCAATGATGAAAGACAAGTGGATGTCGCATTTGGGGAAGTCCGTGCGGGAGTGCCGTTGTCGCCGGGGGATTCTCTCAGCTGGTTATCAGCCTGCAAGCCGATTACTGCAGTGGCAATTCTGCAGCTTGTTGATCAGGGGAAGTTCTCGCTGGACACTCCGCTGAATCTGTTGCTGCCCCAGTTTCGGTATGGACCTGCCGGTGAAGTCACCATCTTTCAAATTCTGACTCACACATCGCCGCTCGAAGAGTTTTCCACGGGCTGGCCCGCAGCGGATTGGATTCAGGTTCTCGACTCGATTGCTCATCACCCATTGAAAAACCCCTGGGATGATGAGACAGATGCCGCCTATCTCCCTTCTGTCAGCTGGTTTATTCTGGGAGCGATCCTGGAACAGGCCACTGGTCAGGATTATTCTCACGGGGTTCAGAATCAGGTTTTGTTACCGGCAGGAATGACACAAACAACTGCTGCAGGTTCAAAGCGGGAAGTGACTTTGTATGATCGGGTTTCAGGAAAACTGGAATCCAGTGCGTATCAGAACCGTCTGAATGCCAGACAGCCTTCACCCGGATCGAGTTTCTGCGGTCCAGCCAGAGATCTCTGCCGATTTTACGAACAACTCAGGCTTTCGCAGGCTGGAAAAGCAGGGGGATTGCTGAGTGCGGCACTGATGAAGGAAATGACTCAACGCTGGCGGAAAGATCGGTTTGATCAGACTTTACAGCACAAGGTTGATTACGGTCTGGGAGTGATCATCAACTCCAGCCGATACGGGAGCGAAACGGTGCCCTACGGGTACGGCGAGAATGCCTCGGAGGGAGCGTTTGGTCATGGAGGATCTCAATGCTCAATTGGCTTTACCGACCCAGAGCGGGGACGGAGCATTGTGATCATTGCCAATGGAAGGCCCGGTGAAGGGCAGCATCAGCGTCGTTTTCGGCAGTTGCTGGCCGCTCTGGATGAGGATCTGCAGAACCTGCCGGAATGGTCCTGAAAAGTCTCTGCCCTTAAGGAGACACCGCTCCAACGTAACCCTGAAAGTTGTTTCGGCCCGGGATTCGTCCCTTGCCCTGATCAGGTTTCAGATACTCATTGCTGGCTGGATCGGTTGATTTCAGTTTGATGTCTTTTATTCCAAACTGACTGTTTTCCCCAAAAGGGGTCATGGATGGAGTGTCGGCTGTCTCCGGTTTCTGGGAGGTTGTGAAATTCCAGCTGGTTGCCTCTGCAGTGGGGGCGAAGAGAGCGGCAAACTCTCCTGCCGGAGCACTGGAGTTGACTTGAATATCTGTCCCTTTGGTTTCGAAAAATAAGTTCCTAGTGATTTCCAGGTTTGTCGATGTTTTTTCAGGCAGACCTTCAAACACAATCCCTCGCTGGCATTGATAGAAGGTGTTGTTGCTCAGCACCACCTCCTGTAAAACGGGAGCGGTGGCCGAAAAACGAATCGCATCCTGCAGACTGCCAAAGCGGGACTCACGAATTCTGATCTGTGTGAGATAATCTGATTGCAGATCGATGCCAACCGCAAGGGAATCCCGAAAGATCATCCTGACGAAGTCGAGGCTGGTGTTGTTTTCCTCACCGTTGCGGATAATGACACCTGTGGCCCCGGAACCGGCAGGGACAAATTCTACCGATTCCAGTCTGACAGGAGAGTTGTACAGACCAGAGACCCCTCTCATCTCAACACCAACCTGGTTAAAGCCTGTGATCTGACAACGTCGGAACAGAGTCCCCGGATTCATTCCTGAGATCTGGATTGCATTCGGTCCCGAATTGGCGTTGAACTGAATGTTTTCCAGGACCAGGCCTTCTACTTCGCTCAGTGAGAGAACTGGGTCGCTTCCACTTCCAGTCCAGACTGCTTTTGCATTGGGATCGCCCACGATTTTCAATTTCTTGGGGAAATTGATTGGCAGATCAACCAGTTCCAGATTTCCATCAATCTGCAAGCCGGGTTTCAGGTTGATGATTCGTTCAGATTTGAACGTCAAGGGGTCGTTGTACTTCTTCAGATACTCGATAGCTTCGAACAGTGTTGGGAATGTGCCACCTTCACCTACCGACATTTCCACGCCAACCAGCGGGACATCTTCCGTCATCTCACTGGGACCATGCTCAGACTGCTCCTCAGGTGGATCCTGTTCGACAATCTTATTGGGAGAACTGCCGGAGAAGAAAGCCATCCAGATTGCAACCAGTCCTGCCACCAGAATCAGAGCGATTCCTCCGATCATGGTGGGATTTGTTTTCAGGATTTGGGAGAGAGCGGAAGGGGCAGGCTCAGTCCTGTTGACAGTGGATTCTTTTTTGAGTTGGGAATCGTTCGGTTGTTTCGGCGATGACTTGGAAGATCGCTTTCCTGAAGCGGTTCCTTTTCGCTTGGTCTGAGAGGGTGATTCGCTGATCCCGAGATCATCCGCAGGATTCACCCGGGAATCTGCTGTCGGGACACTTTGTGTTTTCACCTTGTCCGGTTTGAGGGCCGACTTGCTGCTTTCGGGTGACTTACCACTGCCGGTTGGTGACATCCCCGGTGGTTCTTTGCCAATCATGGTGAGGAAATCACCGAATTCGTCGGTTGAGGCCAACGGTTCAGATTTTGGCTTTTCGGTACCCTTGGTTTGTGGAGGAGCCGTTGCCTTCTGCGATTTGTTGTCCCACTGTTTTTCGTGAGCATCGAGCCAGGTCTGGTCAGCGTTGGCGGTAATCCATTCCTTCAGGGCTGTAGACACCTGACTGGCGTTCTGAAATCGGTCATCCGGTTTCTTGGCCATCATTTTCTGCAGGATTGCCAGAAAGTCTTCCGACACATCGGTGCGATATTTTGTGACGGGTGGCGGTTCCTGAGTCTGGTGGGCCATTAATCTCTGAGCCAGACTTCCCTGTTCGAAAGGAGCATGTCGCGTCAGCAGGAAATACAGGGTACATCCGAGAGCGTAGATATCGGCACGGGAATCGACGTTGTGACTATTGATGGCCTGTTCTGGAGCGAGGAAATCTGCAGTTCCCAGAACCTTCTCATCATGCTGAATGGTGAGGGAGTTCTCATCCCCATCATCAAAAAAACGGGCCAGTCCCATATCCAGGATTTTGATGGTCCCGCGGTTATCCAGCAGCAGGTTGGCTGGTTTGATATCCCGATGGACCAGGCCGGCGGTATGGGCATGAGCCAGCCCCAAGGCTGCCTGGTAAATATACTCGGCGGCATCGAGTGGATTGAGTGGTCCATCCTGCATGACCATTTCGTGCAGGTTTCGTCCTTCCACGAATTCCATCACTAGGAAATGAACAACCGTTTTCCCGTCATCAACCTGGTCCACGTCATAAGCGCGGACAATGTGCGGGTCATCCAGAGCGGCAGCCGCCTGAGCCTCCAGGTGAAAACGCCCCAGATAGGAGGAATCATTGACACGACTGGCAGGAAGAACCTTGATGGCACATTGCCGTTTCATGACGGAATGTTCCGCCAGATACACGGCACTCATGCCTCCACGACCCAGAAGTCGGCACAGCTTATACTTGCCGAGAAAGAACCCTTTGTATTTCCCGTTAATCAGCTTCTCAGCCTGCCAGCTGGTCACCTCGCCCGCATTAATGAAGGCCCGGGCGGTAGCTTTGACATCACTCAGATCGATGCCGGAAGCTTCCAGCTCGGAGAGCCGTGACTGAATCTGTTCGACAGGCAATAACCCACTCTTTTTGAGCGAGTCGGAAAAGATATTTCCGGTTTGTGCACTCACAGAATTCCTCCTGTTTCTGGAGCTGCAGGAAATATACTTCCCAGGCAAACCAGCGGAGTTTCTGCACCGGTCTTCCAGTTGTTGAGACGCGATCTGCTCCTGCAGGTCATCCGACAGGCAGATTCCAGCCTGAGGAATCGGTCCGATTCGCCTGGCCAGATTTTCCGGAAGTCAGATTCCACTGGGAAGCTCATGGTGAGGATGCGTTCAATTTCGGAAATGATGAGGTGGCCAGTACTGGGTCACTGAACTGTCAGGGGATTCGTCCAGTGAATACCTGACGAATTCCATTGTCGCAAAAAGAAGGGGCGAAACTCCATTAGAATACGTTGATGGCCTCGGGACTTGCAATTGTTTCCGGTGATTTTCGTTTTCTTTTCTGTTTCAGGGAGGGAGAGGGAGATTGAGAGGCCTGTTTTCCTGAAAAGTGCTACCTTTATTGTGCGGAATTGTGACTATGTAGCGGGTCGGACCGGAATACGATATGTTATCGCCAACTCCACTCGAATCTTCTGCAGGATGTTGAGGTTTCCTGCCGTTTTTTCGGTTTTCCGGTTTGTTGAACTGGAAAATCAGCGTGAGAAGGGATTCAGAGGAATGAATCCTTGTCTCGCTGGGAGTGGGGTATTGTATCTGCAGTTTTATCATGATAACCGGATCCATCCGATGACCGAGGACACCAAGAAAAGCCGCATTCTGATTGCTGATGATAATCAGCAGAATCGGGAACTGGTCGAGGCTTACCTGAGTGATGAAGATTATGAAATCGCGATGGCTGAAGATGGTCAGCAGACCATGGATCAGGTGCGTGATTTTGAGCCGGATCTGATTCTGCTCGACATCATGATGCCCAAAAAGAGTGGATTTGAGGTCTGTCAGCAACTCAAAAAGAATGCTGCGACTCAAAACATTCTCGTGCTGGTCATTACCGCTTTGAGGGACTCGACGGACATTGAAAAAGCCGTGGAGGCAGGGGCGGATGACTTTCTCTCCAAGCCGGTCCACCGACTTGAACTGCTGACCCGGGTCCGCTCACTACTCCGCGTGCGCCATCTGACCCATGAACGCGATCGTCTGCTGGCTTACCTCGAGGAAATGGAACGCAACATGAAATAGAGGCTGCTATCAACAGCAG
>JAGQQT010000111.1 GCA_020426065.1 Planctomycetaceae bacterium
AAGGAGTTGTTCAGCCTGATCGCGTGTTGCTTCCCGGGCGTGTTCCGCCGGGTGGGCACCAATGTAACCGGGTTGCGGAGGAAAGAAGGGGCCTTCTATGTGGATTCCAGCAAACATTTCCGCCACAGTCGGATCCTGCTCACGGCAACGGACCAGATTCCCCAACCGCCGACACATCGCGCCATGTTCTGCCGTGATGACGGTTGCCAGGATTCCCTGAACGCCATCCCGTTTGAGAGCCTCACACGCATGAACGGCCTGCTCAACAGTCAGTTCATCTCCATTGAAGTCTACTCCCGCGTACCCGTTTACCTGCAGATCAAACATGCCCGTCCCTCATCAACTGTCTTTCATCTCGACTGTTCAAACTACAGTCAATAGCCAGACAGCATTTTAAGGAGTTGGAGCCGGTTTGACATCCTGCAGCACGGAATACAGCACCACGTTCGTTGCCAGTCTGGCGGCATCTTCCGGCAGATATCCGATGCAGGAGAGGGAAGTCTGTTTTTCGAGAGCGCAGGAAATATCGTACTTGCTGTAGATCACCGCGTACCGGCCTTCAATCTGAATTCCCTCCAGAAACGGCGGGCCAGAGCGTTCCACCACGTTCAGATTCTGTCCAGCCCCTTCATCCTGAGGAACTCGACGCGTGAGAGACTCCAGCTGATGACCGATCTGATCCGTAAACATTTCATGTTCGATCGGAATTCGCTCCAGGCTTTCATCAGGAAACATCTGCTGCATCAGTTCACGGAAGCTGGCATCAAACTTCGGGGCACCACAACAGGCATCGGCAAACAGCACTCCTCCATTTTCCAGGTAGCGGCGAATGTTCCGGATCTCTTCGGTGGAAAGTTCGAAATTCCGCTGTCCATGCAGGTAGATGATTGTGTTCTGGTACAGTTCAGGATCTGTGGCCGGGATTTTGATCGGGCGGCTTCCTGAAACAACACCAAAGGATTTCTCCAGGGTCAACAAGAGCTTCTTGATGGCATTGGGAGCGGCATCCCAGTCACCCGTATGCCGCAATTTCGCAATACTCAGAATACCGCGAACCGCATCCCGGTTTTCATCTTTCCCGATCAGCTGCTGCTCATCCAGCTTGTTGGGGGGTTCCCGTCCGGTGACATAGGCAATCACATTCACTCCGATCCGCAGGGCTCGTGCGATCGCCGTTTTCAGTTCGGGTCGACGCTCGGGGGGATCGACGACCATTCGTTTATCCCACAGACAACTCAAATCCTCAGGCGAATAAATGATGGCGGTGCGGCAACCAACATCCACTCCCCAGAGCGGAACATTGGCTGGATCGAGCAGGTATTCGCTGCGGTAAACCGGATGGGTTTCGTTGAGCGGCATCAGGCTGGAAGAATCATCCGGATAAAGCCGTTTAACCAGCTTTTGAAACGCTGCCTCAAATTTCGGATTTTCGCACCCGCGGGAAGCGAACACAAATCCGCCATTGATCAGGTATTCCCGCAGCAGTTCCACGTGCTGGTCAGAAAGGAGAGCGGAGATATCCTCTTCGGTTGAAACAAACAGAATTGGTGCCTGCAAGACCTCCTGAACCTGATTGTTCTTGACCGCCTTGTCGAAATCGAGGGTTTGCCAGGTCAACAGCTGCGGCCATTTGGGCAGAGTGCTGATATGCTCCACCAGGTTTCGGACATCTTTGGGATGCCGGTTCCAGATTTCCCCGATGACCAGCTCGTTATCATCCGGATCCCGAGGGCCAAACTTCATCTTGTTAACCAGCACCGGGGCCAGTCCTTTGGAGAGGAACAGCAGGGAGAATGAGGTGGCCAGCACCTGGTTGGTTTCCATTCCTCCCTCACCCTGCCAGGAACCATCACGGGGAGATTGTCGTTCCAGCAGGACCCGCGCCCCTTCACGATACCAGTCGTGGGTACCAAAGAAACGTCGACCACTCAAACGCCCCGCTCGCTCCAGGCCATACATGTAATACAGCCACCAGCCACCTTCCCGGGGATTGGCCTGCACGGAGAAGTTCCGGGCCATCCAGCGATAACCTCGTTCCAGTGCTTCGTTGGGATCGGGCGGTTGACAGCAGATCGGCGTCCCATCGGGATGGGTTTCATTTCCATCCCGCAGAAAAGCTTCCGCAATCGACAGCGAAGAAATCCCGGCAACTGTCATACTGCCAGTTGTCTGCATGCTCCCTTCATTGCGGTAATTCCAGCCACCATCCGCCTGCTGACCGGTTTCCCAGTACTGCTTGATCCGCTCCCAGACATTCCGACTCACTGGAACGCCATAATAGGCCGCATCTCTCAAACCAAGCACTGCATACTGAGAGTTACTGCGATCCGCATTGCCACCCCGACCTGAGCCGAAACCATATCCCCAACCTCCGGCATCCGCACCGTCTATCACCTGACTTTTTTCCAGCTTTTGAGCCAGATTGAAAATCAGCAGGCTGTCTTTGGCCCCTTCCTTGGCTGTTGCCAGCGCCATGATCATCAATGAAACTTCGTAAGTCAGATTCGGATCCTGGGTCCGCAACCATTTCAGTCCCCGGGAGATGGCTGGATCGTCCACCGTCATTCCTGAATTGAGCAACGACAGCAGGCACAGACTGGTCATGCCGATATCGTACGCACCATTGGCTTCAGAACTGCGGAAACTTCCATCCGGCATCTGTTTACTGGCCAGGTACTGTTTTCCCCGCCGGATCGCGTTGAGCACATTTTCGGCAGAGAGTTCCTGCTGGGCCTGCAGGTTTTGAGGAATCAGAAAACCTCCACACAGGATCAGCACCAAGACGCAACTCAATTTGCGATTTTCTGTCCAGCTCATCCGGGCACCTGTCCTTTTCTCACACCCCAACATGAAAGAGACTCCAATTCTATCCGTTCTGACTGCCGCTTCAATCTTCAACTTGCAGTCAGTTGATGCTGTAACCCGAGATAATGGGGTAAGTTGCGGGATTTCCGATTCTCAATACCATCCCGGCCTGGCCAAGGATTCAAGTTGCTAACTCAACCTCCAGCTGCGGGGCCCACTCCGTTTGAATCCCGTCGTTCTCTCAGGGCAATTCATGCGATTTGTTTCCCTCAAATTCAAAATTACTGGAAAAAAGTCCCTGTTCCTCTCAGAGTCTGTGTCGGAATGCCGCCATGAAAAGCAGTCATATCAACCTCACAACCTGTGTAACCGGCAAACTCTCACTCCGGTTGATGTCCAGCATCTTCCGCTTCCGATTTCTCAATTGGATACAGAGAGGATTTGATTGGAGGGAATGGAACAGTTACGAGCAGTGACGGCTGTAACGGTTATACCTGCCCTGACCATCAGACTAAAAATCGAGCCTCTCTCTCGCCGATCAGATGGATACATTGTATTGGGAAATACCCTGAGTGACCGTTTTTTCAGGTCACTCAGCAGAAAAATAAAACTGGTGTGCGAACTCCATTGAAGGAGTCCGGAGTAGTATCATGAAAACATGCGGATTGACATTACTGGTCTGCCTGGTTGCATTTTGCCCCCGACAATCAGATGCGGGATGGACAGGCTGGAAATTCTGGCAGAAAAAAACGGACCACTGCACAGCACCCTGTGTTGATGAGTGCTGTAATAGCGATTGTTGCTATGACGACTGCACAGAATGCTGTCAGGATTCCTGCACAGATCCGCTCCGTCCCATGCTGTTCAGCGGACGTCTGTTTTCAGGCAGCGGCCACTGGCTCTCCCGCATCTGCGGAGAAGAGTGTTGCGAAGTGGATCTGTGCTGCGATGATTCCTGCTGTGATCTGATTTCCTGCCCGGATCAGTGCTGCGAGGATGGATGCTGCAGCTACGTCGAAATCGTCCGTCGTGATCGCACCAAATGGCTGGCTGAGTGGATCTATCGCTATGAAACCAGCTGTTCAACACTGGATCGCTGCCGGGCCATTCATCGTATCGGGACCGACTTCAGCTGTGAATGTTATCCGGAAGTGATGTGCGTTCTCATTCACGCTCTGCGTGATTGCGAAGATCGGGTCCGGATTGAAGCGGCTGACGAAATCGGAGATCAGCTTCGCAAGTCACGCTGCTGCTGCAATTCACACCTGATTTCTGCCCTGTGCTGTGCCCTGCATGACTGCAACTGGCGTGTCCGCCGGGAAGCTGCCCAGGCCTTGAGACTGTGTGGATATTCAGTTCCCTACCGGGACGGAAAATACTGTGTCGATGGTTGTCTGGATGGTTGCTGTGACGGATGTTGCGATGGCTGCTGTGATGGCTGTGTCGACACCTGCTGTCCTACCTGTGAAGTCGTCCCCTCCGCTCCGATTGGTGAGCCAACTCCGGTACCAGTTCAGGTGGAAGAGTCGGTCATTCCCATGCCAGAGCCGGAAACGGTCAAACCCAAAGCCGAAATGATCGAACCCAAACCCGCACCAGCTGCGGACAAGCCGAAAAAAGGCAAGAAAAACAAAAAGAAAGAACCAACGGAAACCAATCCGGAGCCTGTGCCCGGTAAAGACGGGGACAAAGCCCCAGGCAAGTATGTACCAGATGAAGACTCAACTACATTTGTGATGCCCAACATCCGCCAGCTTGCCGGTTTGAACTGAATCCAGTCTCCTGATTCCATTCTTCTGAAAACAACCCATTCGAACAGTGAGTATTTTTTCTGAGCGCGCTCGATGGAGGTAAGTCGTAACCAGCAGTGCCTCAGACACTGTCAGTGAACAATGACTCCAGCAGGCACGGAAGCGTTGCTTAGAGCAGACTCGCATCACGCATGCGAGTCTGCTTTGTTTCTTCTCTATCAACATCAATACGGGACGGATGCCCATCACTCTTTGAAATTTTGATTGATCCATCATGAGTGAGAATAGTAAGTTCGAAACCACAATGCGGGCGCTGGAACAATCGCGTTCCACAAACAGTATGGTGGCTTTGATCCATGCTCTGAAAGTGAAAATACCCGGCATTCGCAACGAAGCGGCCCGGGCCATCCTCCGTTCGGGCAGTTCTCTTGGTAAAATTGAAATCATCCGTAATGTCAAATCCCTCTCCCCGGAAATCGTCGCTTCCCTGGGGAATGATGAGAGTAACCTCGATCTCCCCATTGGACATTGTCTGCAGCATGGTGACGATGAAATAGCCCTGCGGGCACTGGACACAATTGAAGCCGGCAAGATCTATCGGGAACTGCCACTCGTCCTGAACTTCCTGAGAAAATCTACTGGGCTGGCTGCGGAAAGAGCGGAACAGGTTCTCTCCTCCCTCATTGAGGGTGCGTATGAGATGCAGCGGGATTTGCGGGGTGACAAGCTGGTGGTTCACAGTCAGCAGATTGAAGGGATCATTCAACAGCTGTGGACAGAGCTCAATGCTGCGGTTCCCCAGGTCAGAGTTGAGATACTGGCCACCATGATTCTGATTCTGACGGATGCGGAGCATCCTGTTGCCCGCATGCTCATTCGGGAAGCCAACGAGATCGTCCAGAAAACCGTCTGGGAACTGCTCAAGACCTCAAAGCACCCGGGAATTCTCAGGCATCTGAACAGTGCATTATCAGTCAAATATATCCCTTCCGGGATCATTGACGTGATCACCTCCCGCTCAGATATCGAATTTCAGATCGCGTTTCTGCGGGCCACACCAGAGAAGCCCAATATTCACCAGGACCGGAATTACAAACTGATCAATGGCCTGGTGTGGCTGAATCCCACTCCTGAGTTATGGGAAACCGTTCCCGAAGAACTTCATCCGGCTGTGATTCGAACAATCAAACTGATTTCCCTGAATGAGTTCATGAAGTCGGCGTTTGCTCAGAGCATTTTCCAGGAAGGTTCTATTGCTGCACGTAAAGCGGCTCCGGAATTCAAGGCATATCTGTCACAGGATCAGTTCGAGCGATTAATTCTGCATGCTGTGGAGTCGGAGAATCCTGAGGAAGAAGCCTGGGGACTGTCTGTGATTCAGGATACGGGTGTTCCGGAAAAACATCGCTATCTGGTCAACAAGCTGGATAGTCCTCACGATGTGGTAGTCGAACAGGCCCGCAAATCGATTGGACGTTTTGATGTTGCTGGAGTGATTGAATTTGCAGAGTCGGCCAAGCCAGCAGTTGGTCCACGACTGGCCGAACTGTTTATGAAAATCAACCCCTTTGGCATTCAGGAACTCTCTCGGGAACTGGCTCATCCGATTCGCACGCGTCGGCTTCGGGCTGCTCGTGCAGTTCAAAAAATGCAGATCCAGTCGGAGGTCACTCCCGCCCTGCTGGAACTGCTGCTGGACTCCGATTCCATTGTCCGGCGCATGGGAGCGGAAATCCTCGGGGATGTCCCCACCAGACAGGTCAAAGCTGCTCTCCGTTCCCTGTTTGATGATAACAGTGAACGGGTGCGTGAAGCTGCTCATGCAGCGGTGAAGAAAATTGAGGAAACACTGAATTCCGGGCAGCCTGCCGTACTGAAGGGATAAGATATGTACTCCACTCCCATCCTGGCCAACATCCTCTCGGAAGCTTCACGTTTCAGCCGGGAATACGCGGACCTCGATTATACACTGATGATGATTGGTGGTATCGCAATCCTGGTCGTCATGGGAGTGATTCTCTATCTGCTGGACCGGATCTCCCGGAAAAGTGCTGTCCAGACTGATCATAAGCAGACTTCAGCACTGGAACTGCTTCGTAACGAGCTGAACCTGTCCGATCAGGATGTGGATATCATCAGTTCGGTGGCCAAACATCTGGAACTTCCTGCTGTCGAATTATTGTTTGTCGATCCTGAACTCTGGAAAGAAGAAACCATCCACCGCCCGCATTTGTCTCCTGCGATTACAACCGTCATGAACAAACTGTTTGGCGAACAGATCACCGCAGACAGTCTCAGCTGAGATTGGTAGTTCGATTTTGCAGGCTCTTTCTTATCCCCAGCCCCAGAATCTCCTGTACTCTGCTTTGTCGGACCCGGAAAACCTGTTCGGTCCCGTGCCTTTCTGGTTCGCTCTCGCTAAAATCAGCAGAAATCATTAACACTGCTGGAATGTCATCATTCGCAAGACATTCTCCATTGCACCATTTGACCAGTCATTCAAGAGGAGACACTGATGTCCGGGTTCCGCACCGAACACGATTCCATGGGGAATGTTCAGGTTCCACAAGAGGCCTATTACGGTGCCCAGACTCAACGTGCCGTTGAAAACTTCCCGATCTCCGGCTGGACGCTCCATGCCGATCTCATTCATGCGATGGGAACAGTGAAATATGCCTGTGGCGTGGCAAATCGGGACCTGGGAAAACTGACCGGTACCGGCAAGCGACCACTCAATGCTGAGGAAGTAACCGCAATGCTGGATGCTGCCATTGAAGTGGCAGACGGGAAGTTTGACTGCCAGTTTCCCATTGATGTGTTCCAGACAGGTTCCGGAACCTCCAGCAACATGAACTGCAATGAGGTGATCAGCAACCGGGCCATTGAAATCCTGGGGGGTGACCGCTTTGCCATGGACAAGCCGGTGCATCCCAACGATCACGTCAATATGGGACAGAGTACCAACGACACTTTTCCCACCGCCATTCATGTCGCGGTGGGAGTTGCCATCAAGACGAAACTGATCCCCGGTTTGAAACGGTTTCAGGAATCTCTGGCAGCCAAGGCTCGCGAATGGGACCAGATTATCAAGATCGGGCGTACTCACCTGGCGGATGCCACACCCTTGAGGCTGGGACAGGAGTTCAGCGGATTTGCTCGACAACTCCAGTTGAGTCTGGATCGGGCGCAGGCTGCTTTGGGATCAGTGCTGGAGCTGCCGGTTGGGGGAACAGCGGTCGGCTCGGGGATCAATACGCATCCGGAATTCGGTCATCGCGTGGCCGATGTCATTGCCGAGCGGACGGGCATCCACTTTGTCGAAGCGGAGAATCATTTCGAGGCCAATGCCCAGCGGGATGGGCTGGTGGAATGTCACGGCCATCTGCGCACCATTGCCACCACGCTGTTCAATGTCTCCAACAATATTCGCTGGTTAGGCTCCGGGCCTCGCTGCGGGTTTTATGAAGTGCAGCTTCCAGACCGACAACCCGGCAGTTCCATCATGCCGGGGAAGGTCAATCCGGTCATGTGTGAGAGCATGATGCAGGTGGCCGCTCGCGTCATCGGCAATGATCAGACACTGACACTCAGTGGTGCAGCGGGGGGAAATTTCCAGCTCAATATCATGATGCCGGTGATGGGGCAAACCACGCTCGAAAGCATTAATCTGCTGGCCCGTTCGGCAGATGCGTTCGTTGAATTCTGTTCGGATGACATGCAGGCCAATGTCGAAGCCTGCAACGCGTCCGTTGAAAAAAGTCTGTCCATGGTGACCAGCCTGAACCCCTACATCGGCTACGAAAAGGCATCCAAGCTGGCCAAGGAAGCCTTCAAGACGGGTAAGACCATTCGCGAACTCTGCACCGAACAGAAGATCCTCGATCCAGAAGTGCTGGCGGTGGCTCTAGATCCGATGCGAATGACGGAGCCTCAGGCAGACTGATTTCCATCTCGCTATTGCAGCATCGCTTCTGGACTTACAGCAGGCTGTTGATCTGCTGGATGTACCAGAAGAAGATGCTGAATACGACGAAGATGATAAACCCTGCCACGATCAGCCAGACCAGCCAGCCAATCGCTCCGGCCAGTGCCTGCAGGGAGCGTCGGGCTCGGTCTTCGAATTCGGGTCCGAGTCGGTGCAGCATTTCCGGCACCGTGCCGGCAGTTTCGCCTACGTGAATCATCTCAATCACTTCCAGAGGAAACAGATTCGACGCTCTCAGTGCTTCGGTCACCGTGTCTCCCTGCTCAATCCATTGAGAAATACGCGGCCCCATGAGGATGAATTGACCATTACTGGTTGCCCGGGTTGCCGCGTCAATGCTTTCCTGAATTGCCATGCCAGATTCCTGGGTCAAATGATAGGCCCAGGCAAAGCGGGCAATCGCGAAAGAACGCATGCAATGCCCCAGCACGGGAACTCGCATGAGAAATCCATCCAGGTAAGACTGCCCGAAAATGGACGCCCGTGCGAAGCGGTAGGCCAGAAACAGGATAATCGCTGTGCCAAAGACCATCCCCAGCCAGATCAAAGCCCCTTCTGTTCCCGTGAGGCCCCATCCCAGTATATCAATGGGATCTCCGCCCCGGCTCTCGGCAATCCATCCCAGCAGGAAGATCAAGCCGGCAATGACAAACACAGCCATCACCAGTTGAATGACCGGCCAGGCAATCGAGGAATAAAAATCTTTTCGCAAACGCAGCAGATTATCGTAATGTTCAGCCAGCCCTTTGAGCACTTCGGGCAGGGAGCCGGTCCGCTCCCCCACATCAACCATGTTGACCATCAGCGGGGGAAACAGGTCCTGATCTTTCAGAGCGGTGGCAATGTCCATGCCCTTTTCAATTTCCTGGGCAATCTGCCGAGTCGCAGTTCTTACACTAGAATCGGCGGCCTTCTCTCCGGAGATCTGAAACGCTTTTCGGGCCGAGACCCCGGTGTCGAGCAAAGTGCTGAGCGACCGGCATAACAGAGAAAGCGGTTTGAGTGACAGCGATTTCCCGAACATCGCAGTTACCTTTTGGATTTACCCCTGTTTTTGCCGCCCTGCATTCGATTTGGATCTGTACCACGGTTGGGTTTCTTCTGACCAGGATTGGCGGCCGCATCCAATGCTCCCAGCGTATCCTTCAGCCAGCTCGATTTGGGAGGAGTTTCGGGGGCGGGTGCCGGTTTCTTTTCCGGATTCACTTTAGGTGGTTCCGCTCCACCGGGAGTGCCATGCACCCCTTTCCAGTCCAGCATTTTTCGTTCGGCGACTGCCCAGAGTGACGAGGCGATAAAGTAAATACACAGTCCGGCCGGCATGCGATAAAACATGAAACCGATCACGATCATCATGTAGCCCATCATCTTCTGCTGCATCGCCTGCTCTTCGTTGGCCGCTGGAGGAGCGAACATTTTCTGCTGCAAAATCATGAGGCCGACAGAAATGATCGGCAGCAGGTTGAAATCCTGTCCCAGCCAGGGAATGGCAAACGGCATTCGGAACATCTGATCGGGAGCGGCCAGGTTATCAATCCACAGAAACTGGGCCATACGCAGGTCAACAGAAGTGTAGAGTGCCTGGTACAGAGCGAAGAAGATCGGAATCTGGAGCAGCATGGGCAGACAGCCGGAGAAAAAGCCGCTTTCCTTCATCAGGTCCATCTGGGCTTTGGCCAGTT
>JAGQQT010000112.1 GCA_020426065.1 Planctomycetaceae bacterium
GGATCATTCCGACGCTCCTCCATTCCGGGAGCGCCGCTGATCACAACCACGGGCGATTTTTCCGCGTATGCTCCGGCAATCGAATTGCACAGGCTCAATCCCCCCACGCAATACGTAACGCACACCGCTCCCATGCCATGCACGCGAGCGTAGGCGTCAGCGGCGTAGCCGGCGCAGTCTTCCCGGGTCGTGCCGATCACACGGATCGGACTTTCCTCCAGCATCCCATAGAACTGCAGCACGAAATCACCGGGGATCCCAAACAGATCCTTGATGCCATACTCCTGCAGCTTGGCGATCAGATAGGCACCGATTTCCGGTTCATCCGCCGACCGGCGCGCGGCGGGCCGCTTCGGGCTGGTTTTCTTGGCCGAGGAACTCCGACTCTTGTCCGACTGCTTTGCCATGTCCACAACCTCCTGAGGTAACGAGACGGGTTCACAGAATTATATCCATCCCCACCATTCCGGACAGACCGTTTCCTTTGCTGAAATGCCGGGCCTTGCCAAACCTGTTTGTTTCAAACATACCGGAAATTCACGTGGACCATTCACTCCCATCCATCGTCGATGTGTATTTTTTTCAACATACGCCTGTTTGTGTCCTATGCTTGTTCAGCTGGAATTGCACGGCTGAAAAAATGGCTCGAATTCCGTCTATAACGATTACTCCGGCGACGTGATTTCGTGAATTGGTCATCCAAAAGAAGATGAGGACTTTATGGGTTTCTTGGGTCATCATAAACGGGCATCCCATATTACCTGCCGTCAGACCGACTCGGCTCCCTGTCAGGTAGAAACCCTGGAAGATCGTCAGATGCTGAATGGCATCATCGGCAGCGAGACTCTGATTGGGGAAGCCCCCGTTATTGATCAGGCCACTCCCATCCATTTCGGCAACAGCAGACTGTTCGGACAGACTGGCAATAACTTCTGGGCCGCTGCGAACTCGAACATGTTTCGTCCAACAGAATATGCAACATGGCTTGCCTGGACTTCCAGCAAAACGTTCATTCAACGTTTGACAGGCGATTTCAACGGAGATGGAATTGATGACATCGCCCTGCTCTCTGAGGACAAATACTGGTATGTCGGTCTTTCCTCATCAGGCTCCGGAATGCGCTGGTCCAACTGGGGAGGACCATTTACTGGTAACAACATCAAAGAGGTCCATGTTGCTGATTTGAATGGTGATGGCAAAGATGACATCTTCGGTTTCGCCGAATACAACAACAACACTGTCATCAGGATTTTCCGTTCATCTGGATACAGCTTTACCCAGTTTGGAGGGGCTATCTACAGCAATTCCATCGGGACGATTTCGAATGTTCTTGTCACAGATGCTGGCAATCAGGGCGATAATATATTTGTCATCACGACCACAGGTACCATCTGGAGATATCAGTTTTCCAACAGCTCCGGTTTGGCTAGTTTTGCAGGAAGACTTTCAGGTTTTTATGACCGAATTCAGGCAGGCGACGTAGATGGGGATGGGAGTCCTGACCTTATCACCGTAACTGGAAGCTTCCAGAACTATGTCTTCAGTACTTACAAGCTGGAGAACTCCGAATTCACGCGTTCCTATTCCGGGAGAATCACAGCGCTGTCCAGCTTCGATGAATTCGTCGTGGGCGACTTCAATGGGGACCACCAGGACGATGTGGCGGCCTTGATCAATGGCAACAAACTGTGGGTCGGAGTCAGCGATGGCACCCAGTTCAACTTGAGCCTCTGGAGCAGTTTAAGCCTGACCGGAGGTGGATATTACGACTTCTATGTCGATGATGTGGACCGCAACAGCACACCGGATATTGTAATTCGAGACCATGACTCCCGCTGGCTGGGACTGGTAAGCTACTCCTCCAGGTTTTATCAAAAAATACTCGCCCAGTGGGATGGAACGGCCAATTGGAGCATGACTTCCGATAATCAGCCGACCTTTGTCCTGTTTGGCCTCCTGGCACCTGAGAAAGAGGAAACTGAAAGACTCTTCGGTCATTCCGCCCTGCTCGATTTTCTGGCTGCTTTGTAGTCGCGATTCTTTTAAATAGCATGCCCAACAGCGCATGAGGGTGATAAGCAGTAATAACCTGCCATGCTGAATCTCGCGGGGGCTTCCACTGCGCGGAGCGCCCACTGCCACCCCTGTTTCCCCTAAGTATTCTTCATAAAGCAGAGCGGAACAACGTGGCACGCCCAGCAGCGCAGCGAATGGACGTGGTGAATCCGTTGGAAGTATTGATTGGTGGGTGGCACTGGCTCTGCCAGTGTTTCCTTATCATTCACGACTCTGGCAAATCCAGTGCCACACCAATTATTCAAGTGCAGCTGAACCCGACAACCACGCCCATCATTCCGCTACGCTGCATTCTGGGCGTGCCACGGTCTTACTTGTGTGGACTTCGGGCCAATTCGCGTACGGAAAAATAACCTCGGAGATGCCCTAACTGCTTGTTCTACAGGCAGATCGGCATTGACCTGTTCTTTCCGGGAGCGGTACATTTTGCCATCTGACTCACAATCCGTTCAGGAGAAGGCAGGATGCCCCGATCATATTCATGGAGGACATTGTTTCTGGCCGGAATGGTCTGCTGGCTGCTGGCTCCCGTGAGTTTGCTCCAGGCGGCTGAGCAGCTTGCCCCCACTGCTGTTCAGGCAGAACTGGATCGCCGGGCGGAACTGCTCAATCAGATTGTGGCCGAGACTGATCTGCCGAGTCGGATACAGCTGATCGAGCAGGTTCGGACCAGTGAGCAACTGCTACTTGAACAGAAATCCTTTCCGCCGAATCAACTGCAGCAACTACTCGATGAACACATCGGACTGCTGAGTTACCTGGTCGATTACTTCGAATTTTCCAACCCGCAACGCACCGTTCAATTGCGGGAAGAAGTTCTGAATGCCCGCCGTCAGTTTCATTCCGATCCGGATCACTGGGAAATCGGGATGGCTCAGGCCCTGCTGGCGGAATCCCGTCGGGTTGCCGAGCTGGAGGAAGATGACCTCGAACGGCTCATGAATGCCCGCACGCTCTACCAGAAAGGGACCGAGGAATTTCAGCGGGAGAATTACGGACTAGCCGCGCGGTTTCAGGAAGAGTGCCTCGTAATTTACCGGAAGCATCTGGGTGAAGAATACGTCAGCACGGCGATTGCGTATAGGATTTACGGGCGGACACTGATTGAACTGGAGCGGGGAGCGGAAGCAGCAGAGGCCACCTTTCACGCCGCTCAAATCGCCCGCAAGGTTGTCGGCCCTTCACCGCTGTTTGCCGGAGCACTGGCCGATTGTGCGTCCGGAGTTTATGTCACAGGGGATGTGAAGCAGGCCGCCAAACTGCAGGAGCGTGCGGTCAGGGAAACTGAACGGGTAGTGGGGCAGCGTCATGAGATGTATGCCACGGCCATTAATAACCAGGCTTTGTATCTTTCGGAAGTCGGCGATCCGCAGCAGGCTTATCTGCTGGCGGTCAAAGCGGGCCAGATTCTGGCCTCACTGGGAAATCTGCCTGAAGCCCAGGCGGACAACTCCAATCTCACTGGAACGATCGCGATGACTGCGGACCGTCACGCGGAAGCCTATGCTGCCTTTCTGCGGGCAATCAAAATGCAGACTGAACAACATGGTCCGGATCATTTTTATGTCGCGGTCGCTTATGGAAATGCTTCCCAGGCGGCCATGAAACTGAACCAGATCGAAAGGGCCGATCAACTGATTAACCGCTCAATCGAAATCGTCGATTTTTCGATTGGCCGGCAGGATCCTCGAGCCGCCGCCATTCTGATCCAGAAGTCGACCATCCTCCGAAAACAGGGCCGCATGAAGGAAGCCGTTCCGCTGGTTGAACAGGCGATCGATTCGTTGGGAACTTCCCTGGGGAAAGATCATCCCCAATACGCCAAGGCCACACTGGATCTGGCAGTCATTTACTACGAAACCGGTCACAAGGACAAAGCGGAGCAGTTGATCACCGAAGCGGCCGAAGTGTTTGAACAGAAGCTGGGACCGAACAGTATCTGGCTGTCCAAATCACTCTCACAGCTGGCCGTGCTCCATTCGCTGGACAATCATCGCGAACTGGCGGAGCAGGCGATTCAACTGGCCGGTACGATTCTGGTCAGCGTGATCGAGAAAGAGAATCCGGAGTATGCCGAGTATCTGCAGCGAGCGGCGACAGTTTATGAAAACGCTCAGGATGTCGGCCTGGCGAAAAGCATGCTGAATGAGCTGACACAACTCGCCGAGAAAAAGTATGGAGCCAAGCATCCTGAATATGCCATGGCGATTACCGCTCTCGGAACAGTGCTGCTCGATACCGAAGAGAAAGACCGCGGCAAAGTTCTGCTGCAGGAAAGCGAAAAAATTCTGGTTGACACTCTCGGCAGAACACACCCGGAAGTATTGCAGGCGATGACCAAAGTCGCTCGCGCGAGTCGACTGGCAGGTGATCCGGAACAGGCTCTCAAAGAACTGGTCGACATCGAAGCGATTGTGAAAAAGCAGCTCGGTCCGGAGAACGAAGTTTACAGTGAACTCCTGATGGAAATGGGACGCTCCTATCTGATTGAAGGAGACAAAAAAGCGGCCGAGGATGCCCTGGTGGAGGCGGCCCGCTATTACATCAACCAGCGTGGCCAGGAAAGCCCTGCTGCCCAGGAGGCGCTGGAGTTGATTCGCTTGGCACGCACCGGAGACACCGCTCAAATCAATGCCGAAGCACTCCGCCAGCTCGAAAAACATCTCCCGGAAGTGCACAACACACTGCAGAAAGCAGACCAGATCGCCACCGAACTGAACCGCCCCGAATCCATGGAAAAACGCCTCGCCAACCTCCTGGACCGATTGGTTCGCTGAAAAACATGAGTTGTCGATAAAATTTCAGGCTGGTATCTCTGGCACTACACGAGTGCTGCCATGTTGCATTTTGCCTAACTAAAAACGCACCAACTGTGGGCATGCATGGAGTAAAAATGTTCCGGAGACTATTTGTCAGGTTTCGTACAAATCAAGTTCGGTACGTTTTGACCTTGCTTTTGATCGTTGTATTGTCGAATTACTTCTGCCTTGCACTCTCCTTGCACAGCAATTCACATGTGTTGCTTAATAAAAATGATTACAAAATTGTTCGCAACGAAAGCGGAGGTGAAGATGTTCATCTTCGCGTTGGGTTATACAATTCACATTGCCAGAACTATGTAATATGGCTCAACTGTATTCTTGTCCCAGTAGCAGGCTGGATCCTTTCCCTAAAGGATAAGTGATGATTTGAATCACGGAGATGGGAAAGGTCACACTGCGGTAATAAATTGAGAGTTAATCTCCCATGTGCCACGGCTCTGTGAGCCGTGCAGGATTCTACTGAGACCGATATGATTCCTATGCACTGTTGCCTAAATCCCTTTTTTAAATCGCACAATGGAGCATGATCTTCACTCAACACGGCTCACAGAGCCGTGGCACACTTATTCCGGTCAACTTGGTATTCAGCAGACACAATCCTCACACCACAGGGTATTACTTCCCATGCGTTACGCACTCATTCTGGCTTCCCTTTTAATGCTCATCTGTCTGGGTTGCGATGCACCCGGGCGGCAACAGCAGGCGGAGGAAGATCGACGGCAGCAGACAGTCGATGATCTCAAATCGATGGGGGAAGCCATGCACAACAACCAGAGCGCACTCCCAGAAGCCAGTTCCACTGATGCAGCAGGGTCAAGTGACATCCCTCACTCTGCCGATGCTCCCTGAACGACTGGCACACGGTTCTCAGAAATAGTTCGAACCTGAAGTCAGCACTGATCTGAAAGCCAGACGGTAAGATGTCTTCGGTATCCAGTTGAAATGCTTGCTAATCAAGGTCTTGCTGGTGAGGGGGCCGTTGGTCCTGGAAAAATGTGCGAATATCAACTGTCGTTGAGGCAAATCTTGATAGTGCCTCCTGTCCATTGGGTACGGTTTTCAGGTCAAGATTCACCTGCTTGACGATGGCAGGTTGTTGCTGGGTGGAAACGAGCAGCAATCCCCCTTTTGCAAGATCATAAGAGACACCATCGATTGAGATGGTTGCTGTTTTTCCGTCGCGGGATTCCGCCTTAATGTCAATTCGCCGACCATCTTTTGCCCGATGATAACCCTTGTAGGCTGCACCGTCACGGGCTCCCCCGCCACCGTTACCGGAACGGCTGTTGGGCAAGTCTGACCAGACAACGAACGAAACTCCCTCCGGTGGACCAGCATATAAAGTGACTTCGCTCACGGATGCGGCGTCAATACCGGGGATTGGATCGCTCGTCATGGTCGTCCAACTGGCACCGCCATCAGAGATTCCATACCGTTGACTGGATTTATCCTCATCAATCGCAGACAGAAGAGCCAGCAGGGCAATCGGTATGACAAATGCGTTCATGATCGACATTTTTCAGTCTCCTGTACCCGGGAAAGCGGACTGTAAACTCATGACAATGCAATGACATCCCATGTCATTGCAGGTGGGTTCTTCGCAAGTTTATGTAGCGTCTGAAACAAAACCGATCCACTCCATGGTTGCCGGGTCATCCAGCTGGAGTTCACCAGTCCGGGGATGGAGACACAGAAACTGACATTTGATGGCCTGACCATTGATGGTTCCAGACAGTCCACCGTTTCTTATCATCACCTTTAACTTGTTATTGGTATCTTCAAGCTCTGCCACTTCTTCAAATCGTACGTACTCACCGCGGACATATGCATGAATGACCGGTTCCAATGAAGCAGGATCACTGATCAGTACGATTCTGTCCCTCCTGGCATTCTGTGCAACCTGATCGTTCTGGGTTCGTATCTGCTGTTGCTGTACGATCACCATGGCAAGGAGTGCCAGAATCGCGAAAGAGCAAAGCAGGTTGAGAAATCTGAAGCCAGATCGCTGTGTCACGAGTGGAACATCCATGAAATTCTCCTTTTCGGCCAGAACAACTTCGAAGATTACTTGAATCCCGCCCATGAGCACAATACCGCATGAGGGAACGGAGTGAATATCAATTTGTGGTACTCAGAGTTTAGAACTGGTCCGTGCATCTTCGGTCGAGGTGCGTATAGCCGCCGTCGACGAACAGGAGTTGTCCGGTGGTATGGCTGGCGCGGGGGGAAGCCAGAAAGGCGACGGTATCGGCAATTTCTTCCGGCCGGGTGAATCGTCTGCCGAGAGGAATTGATTGTTCGATCCGCTCGCGTGTTGAAGCGGCATCCTGCAGGCCGGCCAGCCAGCGGGCATACATCTCGGTCCAGACTTCCGCCGGCATCACCGTGTTGACCCGAACACCATCTCCAGCCAGTTCGATCGCCCAGTCCCGGGTCAGAGCGGCAATTGCTCCTTTGGAAGCGGCGTATCCGGAAGTGCCTCCCTGACCAGTTTCGCTCACCTTGGACCCGATGTTCACAATGCTGCCGTGACTTTTCTGCAACCATGGCAGAGCCTCGTGAACAAAACTGTAAACGTGCAGCAGATTTTTTTTGAGGCTGTTCTGAAACGCTTCCAGCCCTGCAGCCAGGTTGACCGCATCATTCACACCAATGTTATTCACCAGGATATCCAGCTGCCCCCAGTGCCGGGTCACTTCCTCAACGGCCCGTTGACAGAATCCGGTTTCGGTCACATCTCCCTGAATCCAGAGCAGATCAGATTCGGCATCGAGCGTATCGGGAGGATTCAGCCGATCAACGATCCCGACCCGCACACCTTCCTGCCGCAGCACGTCCACAATGGCCCGACCAATTCCTTCTCCGCCACCGGTGACCAGCGCCACTTTGTCCCGCAGTTTCAGATCCATTTTCAATTCCCGTTGCCAGCGATGCCGTCAATTAATACTCGGACATTCTATGAACATTGGCCCCATGCTGTCATGTACCCGGCGAGCGAAGGTCTCGACACGAACTGAGACGGAATTCATGCCACTGAAAAATGAGCCGCCAGGCGCCATTCAAATTGTGTCAAAACCACTGCCCTCCGCGAGGGGCAGTGTATCTGTGCAGGAAGAGTCATTACGACAATTTTAATTCGATAAAAGCCGGCTTAGTTTGACCCGTAGCCGCAGGCGAAGGTGTTTTTTGGGAATAACACGGATGGTAATGCCTTCACCTGCGCCTGCGGCTACGGGTCAAACAGCTGGTGGTTCCAATCACTTCACAATCGGAGTCACCACTCCGTCGTTTCATTTCAAAATTCGCGTCGTTTAGTTACCAATGCTTCGAGCGGAGAGAGAAGTGATACGGAATCAACTCTCCTGAATTGCAACTGGTTCATTGCTTTGTTGAGTACCCCAGCAGAACAGGATCAGGCCCAGGGCGAAGCCACCGGCTGCGGTCAGAAGCCAACTGGTGGGCAGGTGCGTTTGCTCGACGGAGAGGATCTGCCATTGGGCAAGTTGCTCCCGATAATGGGCAATCAACAGAAGTTGACTGTTGTGCATGACATGCAGCAGTATTGAGGGAATGATCGATCCTGCCCGCCAGGAAACAAACCCTAACAGACATCCCAGCAGCGTACTGGGCAAAACACGCTCGGGAGCCAGTCCACCCGCCAGGATGACATGAAACAGTCCGAAGGCCAGCCCGGTCAGCACAATGGTGACCGCTCCGGAATAACGTGTCCTCCAGCCGGAAAACAGAAACCCGCGAAAGAAGAACTCCTCACTCATACCGGGGATCACTCCCAGCATGAAAATCAGCAGCACGACCGGAACATCTCCCCACGCTTCCAGAAGCTGATGCATCTGTTCGAGCTTTTCGGAATCGAACAGGGAGATTCCGGATTGTTCAATTCTCACAAGTAATTCAAACACAAGTGGCCAGGTGGAAAGCCCCAGCAACAGAACTCCCGGCCAGGCACCCAGTGAAGTTCTCTGCAGCCGAAACGCAGATGAAAATCGGAGTCGCTGCCAGTTGGCAACCAATGCAGGAAGCAGGACAAACAGGCCTGCGGTCAGGATTCCGGAAAGCAGCAGACGGACTTCCGTCGAAGTCTGTTCGCCCCGATTCATCAGGCCGGAGGCGAACAGGTAGATCGGCAGTAAGGCCAGCAGCACAAAAGTACTTTCCCCAGCCGAACTGACATCCCGTTTTACTGCAGGCCGGATGAATGTCTGCTGCCAGGAAGCTCTGCTCCCCAGAGCGATCGCATCCTGACCAAAAATGATGGCCGCCAGACGCAGGAGAATGGCTGCATACACGAGCGTCATCAACAGGGAGGTCCATCCCGGTCCATGGATTGATTCTCCGGCAAACAGATCCCGCGCCAGCAGCAGCATGTTCAGCACAGGTGCCAGTGCCATGCTCCAGGTCAATTCCACGTGCGGAAACACGATCACAAGTCCCGGCGCAATGGAGACGAGCAGGAGAGGAATCAGATAGGCTTGGGCTTCCTTGAAACTGTGAGCCGAACTGGTCACGACCAGCAGAGCGGCAGAGAAGAAAATGGCAAACGTGACCAGTACAAGCGACAGCATCAACAGCAGTGAAATCGTCAGTCCCTGCTCGCCGAAGATGGTTCGATCGAGTTGAAAACTGTAAATCGTGATCGACATCGCGGCCAGATTCATCAGGCCGGTCAGGAGGGTGACGGCTATCACGGCCACATACTTGGAGACCAGAATCTGAAACGGCGAAACAGGCATCGCCACCAGTGCTTCCATCGTATTCCGTTCGCGTTCACCGGCAGTCAAATCGATTGACGGATACACTCCTCCGGTTACGGTCATCAGCAACAGCACGAGGGGAAACAGTTTGAGGATGGGAGAACGGTCAGGCGGAGCGGGCAGGAAACGAAACGTCTGCTGGTACACACTGTCAGAAATCTGATCAGAAAAGATTTGAGATCGGTACTGGCTCAGGTTCCAGCGATCAATCCGTTGTGAAATCGCCTCGCGAATCCCCTGATTCCCTGGACCTTCCAGGCCGATCAGTTCCAGTTCAGAGGTTTCAGTCGACTGATCAACCTGCAGACGGATCCCCAGATCTGCTTCCTGATTGAGTACGATTTCTTCAACGGAAGCCTGTTGATCCGGTTCCGGAATAAAGTACTCGAGAGTCAGCGGAGACAATTCCGCATCCTGATATTCTGCTGGCTGTTCTTCCAGGATCTGCCTGAGCAGCACTCCGGTCTTTTCATCTTCGAAGGCGATTCGAACAGTTGGGGAAG
>JAGQQT010000113.1 GCA_020426065.1 Planctomycetaceae bacterium
GCGGTAGAACATGGCCGACCTGATTTCAGGTCGGCTTATTTTTTTTGAATTTCTCCTCCCCTCATTTCTGATTTGAGTCATCCTCCGCTCCTTTTCTGGCGTTCTCGTAAATCATCACCCGGGGTGGACTCCTGCATTCCGGGATAACAGATAGCTGCTGTTACGAATTCCTCAACAGTGATCTTCTGACGGACTTCACATGTTTGTCCTGATTCCTGTCTCAACCGACGCTCCGGTTTACCACTGGCCTTATGGGACGGTGGGGTTGATCATTGCCAATACAGCCCTCTTTTTCCTGCTACCCGAGCTGGCCCCCTACATTCCTCAACTGGAGCCCATTCATCTACTGGAGTGGATTCGATGCCTGTTTCTGCATCCGGGGATCGTTCAGCTGATCGGCAACATGATCTTCCTGTGGGGATTTGGCCTGGTCGTTGAAGGAAAGGTCGGCACCTGGAGATTCCTGCTGATCTATTTTGCTATCGGAATGCTCGTGGGAGTTTTTGATCGGATGGGAGCGGGGGGAGCGACACCAATCATCTATGGCCTGATGGCCATCAGCCTCGTCTGGGCTCCAAAAAACGAGATGACGATCTACTTTATCGCTTTCGTCTATCGCCTGTTTATCAACACCTTTGAAGTTTCAATTCTGGTCTTCAGCGGATACTACATCTTTTTCGAATTCATGTTTGCGGTCCTGTTTGGTTTCCAGTTCACCGATTCCCTGATGAATCTGCTCGGATCTGGCCTGGGAGGATTGATCGGTTACCTGATGCTCAAACGGAAACTGGTCGACTGCGAAAGCTGGGATCTCATTTCCGTGCTCCGTAATCAACAGGGCCGGTCTGAGAGAAATCAACGGGTTTCCAGTCTGCCCCAGGCGGACTATCAACTCGTTCCCCGTAAAAAGAAAAAGCAGAGTACAGTCAGCCAGGACACCGAAAGTGAAGAACAGAAACTGACCGCAAAACGCGAAAAGTCTCTGACCCAGATCCGCACGCTCATTGAAGCGGGAAAAGTCAATGCGGCACTGACTGAATATCAGGGGGCGATCAGACTGCTGGGAAGCCTGACTCTTCCGGCAGGGTTGCTGAAGGGGCTGGCGGATGGGCTTTACCGGCAAAGGATGTTTACCGAGGCTCTCCCGTATTACGAAGAATACCTCAACCGGTTTCCGGACCTGGCCCTTGCGACGCGGGTTCGGCTGGCGGCCCTTTACCTGGAAGTGGAAGCGAGACCCCGGGCTGCTTTGCGGGTTCTCTCGGAAATCCCCCCTCATTCCCTCTCTGACAGGCAGGAGCAGCAGCGGGAAACGCTCGAACGGCGTGCCAACAGCATGATTGAAGAGGGGGTCATCGAGCTGGAACGCCGCCATCCCCGCTGAACAAAACCTCCTGCAAAATGGCCGTTTCCGGCAGGTTTCGCCTCATATTGGCAAATCCATCTTGTCGAATTCTTGGCCTGTTTCATAAGCTCACCAGCATGCGCCCACCGGGACTGGCTCCGATTTGCCTGCCTGACGGATATTGTCAGCACACAAATCAGGCCATCAGTCCGGGGCTGGAGAGGGAGTATGGTTTCAGAATCCACTTCTCCATCGCCCGTAATCAATTTATCAACCCTCCATTCAGATTTGACGGAGCACTGAGGAACTCTCCTCGCTTGTCAAAAAGGCCCAAGGAAGATGTCAAAGCATAATTACGACCTGATTGTCATTGGAACAGGTCCTGGCGGTGAAGGGGCCGCCATGCAGGCTGCCAAGGAAGGGAAAAACGTCGGCGTTATCGAAAAGCATCATCTCATTGGGGGCGGTTGTACCCACTGGGGAACCATTCCCAGCAAGGCTTTGAGACACTCCATTTTCCGGGTGACGGAATTCAATACCAATAACCTGACCCGCGAAATGGGGATGAACATCAAGTGTGGTTTCCCCGAAATGCGGCGGAGTGCAGAAGCGGTCATCGCCAAGCAGATTGACATGCGGCAGGGCTTCTATAACCGGAACCGGGTCTCACTGCAGCACGGAGCAGCCAAATTTCTGGATGTCAACACCATTGAAGTGCTGGATGATCAGGGAAATCTGTTGACGCTGACGGCAGACTCATTCGTAATCGCGACCGGCTCCCGTCCCTTCCGGCCACCCGGGGTCGACTTCAGCCATGATCGGATTTATGACAGCGACACGATCATGCAGATGAATCACACCCCGACTTCGATCACGATTTATGGTGCAGGGGTGATTGGCTGCGAATACGCCTCGATGTTCCGCAATCTCGGCTGCAAGGTGAACCTGGTCAACGGTCGTGACAAGCTGCTGGAATTCCTGGATGATGAAATCATCGATGCACTCAGCTATCACCTGCGGGAACGAGGCGTGCTGATCCGTCATCGCGAGTTCTTTGAGCGGGTGGAACCACGTGAAGATGGCGTGATTCTGCATCTGCAGTCCGGCAAAATGCTGAAGACGGACTGTCTGTTGTGGGCCGCCGGACGTGAAGGGAATTCCAATGACATGGGACTGGAAAGCCTTGGTATCGTTCCCAACAAACGTGGTCAGATTGAAGTGAACGAAGACTTCCAGACGAAAGTCCCCACCATTTATGCGGTCGGGGATGTGATTGGCCCGCCCTCACTCGCCTCCGCAGCGTATGTGCAGGGACGCTATGCCGCCAGCCATCTGATCAACGGACATGCCGACCGGGCCATGATTCAGGACATTCCTACCGGGATTTACACCAGTCCGGAAATCAGCTCGCTCGGCAAAACGGAACGTGATTTGACAGAATCCCGAGTCCCCTACGAAGTGGGGCATTCGATGTTCAAAAGTATTGCCCGTGCCCAGATTACCGGCCAGACCGTCGGGATGCTCAAACTGTTGTTTCATCGGGATACACTTGAGATCCTGGGGATTCACTGCTTTGGTGCGAATGCATCTGAAATCATTCACATCGGCCAGGCCATCATGTCTCAGCAGGGGTCTGCGAATTCGCTGAAATACTTCATGAATACCACCTTTAACTACCCCACCATGGCCGAGGCGTATCGCGTCGCAGCTCTGAATGGGTACAATCGGCTGTTTTAGGGCATTTTGTACTTACACCTGCCCTCACAAAACGCCACAATTCCAGTGAGGACGTGTGGGTAAGTCAGCACGGGCTCACCAGCTCATCTTTTTTGCGCGCCCTGCCGCTGATGAAACTCCATCGCAGTTGATTTGAGGAATTCGCAATCACTGCTGGGCAAGCCAGCAGTGGCACAGCAATGTCAAATTCAACGAGAGTCTGAGAACCACGAGAACTGATTTATGGCTGTTTTTACCAGCGAAGTTGTATTCCCCTGTCAGGCGTCTCAGGTATTTGACTTTCTGACGCAGCCGGAGAATCTGAAGAAAATCAGTCCGCCCGAAGTCGGGCTCCGTTTTCTGAACGCTCCCGAACAATATCAGCTGGGCTCTGAAGTGCAGTTCGCCATTCAGACATTTGGGCTGGTCCAGAAGATCACCCATCGGATCACGGAATTCTCAGCCCCCGCCCGATTCGTGGAAGAGCTGGTTTCCGGACCGCTGCCGCTCTGGATTCACCGGCATGACTTCCTGGAAATCTCGGCGGACGAAACCCGGATCATTGATGAAATCGAGTTTGAGCCGCCCGGTGGCCTGGTTGGCATGATGCTCACCGAAAACCGGATTATCGACCATCTCGATGATGCCATCTACTTCCGGCAGAAACAGCTCACTCGCTTTCTGCTGGAAAGTTAGGTCAACGAAGCCGGCGCCAGGTCAAAGCCACGTCTGCCGCTGCTTATATCTGGCGTGCTTCGTCGTCGTTATGCCGCGAACTCCTCTTTGCCTGAGTCCATTACTTCCGGGGAGCGAGGTTTACCCCAGAGTCCGATTGCAATCAACGTCAGTTGACTGCAGGCGAACAGGAGCAGGTTCCACAGCACCCCTTCGGTAAATCCGTAGGAATGCAGTCCCACTCCCAGTTCATTGACTCCAAACCAGCTCCAGGTGGTTGTGATGTTCCCGCCGATTGCCATCAGGGCCAGTCCGCGATCCCGGACCTGTCGATCCCAGAAGGCATGCAGCACCAGGGCATTCCAGAGCACAATGATCAATGCTCCATTTTCTTTCGGGTCCCATCCCCAGAACCGGCCCCAGGAATCATCCGCCCACAAACCACCCAGCACGGTTCCCACAAAGCTGAACCAGAGGGCAAAGCAGAGCGTGCCGTAAATCATCCGGGTCAGATCTTTTTCGAGCCGTGGCGAAATCGCCAGCTGTGTCTGTTTGTAGAAGAACATCAGCGGCAGAATGCTGATTGGAATGGCGAGCAGGAACGGTGTCAGGCTCAGCAGTGAGGAGGCCCCTTCGCTGCTGACATGAATCCCGTGAGCGGCCAGGGTTGCCAGGCCGACTCCGAACAATGCCAGTGGGTTTCGCTGGCAGATTGAGATCACTCCCAGCAATCCCGCGACAAAGGTCGCCGCGTATCCGAGGGTGATACAGACCACATGGGTGCTGAGCCAGAACTGGGTATCCAGCACGGCCTGCAGCACCGTAAAGGTATCTCCGTCGCCAGCCAGTCCGTGGGCAATCAGCAGTGAGGCAAACCCGAAAACCGAGGCCAGCACCACTCCAATGCCGCGTTTGAAGACATACTCAATCAACAGTCCGGCCAGAACCCCGGCCCAGCCGATAAACACGGCAGAAGAATACAGGTTCGTCACTGGTGGACGACCGGAGATGGCAATTCGGGCATAGAGTGCCCAGCTGTGGACAATAAATGTAACCAGCACCACAGCGACCGCTGCCAGATTGGTCATGGACACAACACGCGGCATCAGCCAGCTGAACGTGACCAGCACAAAAGCAAACACGTACAGGAACGTCGGGTAGAAGAAGGGGGAGAATTTGTTGAAGCGGGTTTCAAATTCCAGTTTGTTCCAGGAAATTTTCGGAATGTTGTTTTCCTTCACCAGTCGCTGATATTCCTTGACCGCCTGATTAAATGCCGCCGGATCCTGTTCCCGGTATGCATCCACAATTTCCAGGAATTTCCCGGAGAACGGATTTGGCTCCGCCTGGAAAGCAATCGGATAAATCAGGTCTCGCAGGTAAGCTTTGGCGAATGTTTCCCACTCTTCCCGCTTGAGTTGTTCATCATCCGGACCTGCCGAAATCTCTGTTGGTGGAATCAGCAGTGGTGGTTCGCGGCTGTCCAGCTGATTGACCTGGTTGAGCGCCCGCATGAACTGCTCGGTGGCATTATCACTGGAGAGTCTCAGCCGTGGGGGAATCAGCGCGAGCGTGATGAGGTCGAGCCGTCCCAGCCGACGATGCAGTTCCAGCACTTTTCGCTGATAGAGGCTGAGCAGTTCAGGTGAAGTTTCCTGCATCTTCTGCGCTTCATCCACCGCATTCTGCAGATTCTTCAACCCGGGTTGAATCTCCTCCAGGGAATACCGATGCGATTTTCGTCGTTCGAGTCCGAGCGTGGAGAGAAGTTCATCATTATCGATTCGCAGGACCGGTCGAGTCACGGCATCAGGTGAACCCGAAATCAGTTCCAGCAGAGCCTGGGTGGCAGGAAGTGTTACAGCCGGGATTTCTTCTCCGCTCTCAGTTTTCGATTTCTCGGTGCGGACGGTTTCCCGATTGCTCGTCACTCGCAGCATGTTGCGGGCCAGTGTGTCGATCGGTTTGGCTCGGCCATCATACAGCACGGGAATCTTGCCGAATTCATAGTAGTTGAATTCATCCGGCTTCGTTTCCGGAACGCGGGCCAGCGACATCATCCAACCACCACAAACCAGCATCAGGATGAATCCCGGGAGCGAGGTCATCAGGAAACCGTGTGAGGGAACGCTTAGTTCTTCAGCACCGGATTCAGATCGAGACAGTTGTCCTGACGCCGCCCTGTTGAGATATCTCAGCAGAGAGAGCAGGAACTGGTGCAGCATGCCAATCGCCACAATCATGCAGGCCACGTAAGGAATCATCCAGCCTTCGTTGGTCACAACCTGCAGTGTGGTCACTTCCCCTCGGGGGAGTTTGCTGTAATTGCTCTGGTAAAAAGTTTCGCCGGCATAGCGCAGCGGATTATTCATCCAGATCTTGATTCGTCGGTCTTCATTCCGGGTGTCATCGACTAGACGAATTTCGGACGAATAGTTCATCGGCGTGCTCGTTCCGATGTAATCGTCTTTCCGAACATCAATCAGGTGAATCGAGTACGGCTTGTAATTTCGTTTGAATCGGAGCGAGACCTCGTAAGTTTTCTCTCCCAGCGGAACCAGATCGGTTCGCTCTACTGTTGAAGCCAGTGCCGAGACGAGCAGTGTCTGGATGGTTTTGCCGGAAGACTTGTCGATCAGATCGACATAAGCCGCAGGATAATCGGCATTGGAATCGGTTCCGGAAGAGGGTTGCAGAGGGACAATCGTATGCGTGAGTCCATTGCCAAAAGTGGTTGGATTGTCATCCCCTTCCGCTTTCGGTTTCAGATCCGCATTCTTGAAAAATTTGCGGACCTTCACATCGACGGGCAGTTCGGCGTTCGAGATCACGGTGCCTTGTTCCGCTGCTTTTTCCAGCAGGTCTTTGGGGATCACGGTCTGAATGTCCTTGTCGGCGGGAGTGTGGTCGACGAAGGCCATTTCCGAAGAACGAATATCACGCACAAAATTGACGGTTTCCCCTTCAACAATGGTCATGTTGGCTTCTTCATGGAGGGTATGAACCACCACTTCGTTGGCCATCAGCAGCAATACACCGGCATGCAGCAGCACAATGCCCGCTCGCTTGCGGAACAGCAGCAGGCAACCGGCCAGCAGCACGCAACCGGCAAGGGTCGCCTGGATGAGCTGCCACAGAATTCGCATTGCAGAGTTGTTCAGCCGAACGCTCTCGCCACCGGCAATCAGGAACAGGGCCGTTCCCAGAAAGGCCAGAGTTGCCACACTGTAAGCCCAGAACTGGGCCTTCTTGCTGGAATCCGCTGACAGACGGCTCGCCATATAGCCGCAACCGGCTGCTGGCAGAAACAGACTGTAGCAGAGCAGAGTCCACTGATGGGCCCAGTCTGAGGAAGCGGTTTCATAAACTCCTGCACGAGGGGTGCCGAATTCAATCACGCCCCACGTCAGGATGATCCCTACCACAGTGACGGCCAGTCCCCAGAGGAGCCGAGGACCCTTCGCCTGAACCTTGAAACGGAGTGAATGGGCCGCCAGGAGGTTAACTGTCATCAGACCACCAATGGTCCAGCCTCCCGGAAACCAGAATCCGAAGGGAATGTTCTGCAGTTGAGGAAACCAGGTTTTCGGAAAGAAGACCTGGAACTCAATAAACGAAAACCAGCAGCGGAAGTAGCGTTCGATCACATCCCAGATATCGAGTTTGACCTGGGCGAGGGTGCCAGCCAGCACCAGGAAGATGCCCATGGCAAACAAGGCGACCGTCAGTTTCAACGAAGCCAGCGGACGCAGCAGTTCGGCCAGTCCAGGATTCCATTCAGTAAGGCTGGGTTCTTCCCCGGAGCGGGTATTGGGAACCGAATCAATCGTTGCCATGTTTCACTCTACCTGTTCTGCATCTCAGGGATGCGGAGGAGAAGCCGGTTTCATCCGGCTTTGAATGTCTCAGTGATCGCGGTCTGCTTCCTCAATGGACGGGGCATTGCCATCCGGAAACCAGCTTATGGTCTCAATTCGCGAAGGGTGGTCTCATTCCTGTGGCCTGAGATTTCCCTACAATGTTCACGAAGTAAATGTTTTGATCGCCCGCCTTCACGAGTGATGTTTCCTGGGCAATGTCATCTGTCAGCTGATCCAGACTTTCCGAAGCCAGATCGGCCAGACCCAGCTGCCCGCGCCAGCGATTGATATTGGCAGTAACCTGGATCCGCTCCTCGCCCGAGTTGGGTAATGGCGAAACCGAGAATTCCAGCGGGCCAGATGCACCAGGAACAACCAGCGTGGCGTAGCGGAATTGATTCCCGGGTTGCTCAGTCCAGCCTTCCGGCAGCGTCCACTCCGGCTTGTCGTTCACGAACTGGATCGATTTCACGAAATCTGCCAGCGGGGCAGACAATGTTCCAACATCTTCAACTGGACCAGTCATTTTGAAAAACCAGAACTGATCTCCCTGCGGCACAATGGCAGCAAACATCCGAGAAGGCTCACCGACAGGAGTACTGCTCGTGGCCATGGCCGGTGGAGCGGTCCGTTCGGGGCGGGGGCCATCATCAACATGATTGGCTTCCCGGACGGCATCCGGTTTGAGTGTCTCGTAAGTTGTAATCTTCCCGGATTCTGAACAACCTGCCAGGAAAAGAGTGAGGCAGATCAGGGAACAGAAAGCAGAACCAGCTTGCAGGGAAAAATGTCGGTAACTCATTGTGATGGAGGCTTTTCTGGAAGATTTGTCAACAGGATTTTCGCGTGGGGAGGTGTTTGATCATGGTGTGATCAGGCAGGCCCTCTCATCGTATCCTCAAACATGGATGAGAAACAGCATTTCCGGACAATTTTCACTGAATCAAGCTGATTTCGGGTCTTTTGAAGAAGTCCGGCACTCATTCTGCTTCAATACCACTTTCGAACAGGAAAACAACGTCCATTTTTGAGAGAAAAGAACTTATCTTCTTAATTTTAATAGGGTTAAGTCAAATTTCTCTTGTTTGTTTTTCTTACAAACTCCCCTATCCGCAAACGTCTGATTGTAATACGGTTCCCTCAGACTTTGTAAAAGTTGCGAATCAGAAATGTCTACAACTCTGTTGATAGCATCTTTTGGTTCGGAATGGACTCGGGGTCGAAATGGACGATGCAGGAAACTCAGTTTTCCTGACGAGGAACGGCTGGTGATGGATCATCAGCACCGGGTGAGTAGTCGAGAAGATTCTTCTCATTGCTGACCTGGAATGGTCTGGCAGCTTCTGGCTGGCGGATCAGAAAAATGAAAATGCCACTCCTGGCGAACGGATTCCCGGAGATGACGATGAACAAGCGATGCCGTGCTCTGGCCCTGTTTTGTGGCCTGCTTGTAATGTCCTGTGGTTCACAGGAGCTGTTTGCCCAAAAGGCTGTGCTATACGATTTCACCGCGACCTGGTGCGGCCCCTGCCAGCAGATGTCTCCCATCGTGCATAAACTGGAACGGGAAGGCTTTCCGATTCAGAAGGTCGATATCGATCAAAATCCCAATCTGGCCCGTCAATACAGCATTACTTCGATCCCGGCCTTCGTGCTGGTGGTGGATGGCAAACCGGTTGCCAGAGAAGTTGGCCTGACCAGCGAACATCAGCTTCGTCGACTCCTCAGCAGCATTCCGAAACCTCAGGCCGATCCTGCCCAGAATCAGATTCTGGTTCAGCCGCAGGGACAATCATCTCCCGCTCAACACGTGGTTGGTGGCCAGAACAATGGACTTGAAAAACCGCAGCTCGGACAGGCCTCCCCTTTTCCAACTGCCGAAACCTTGCTCAGCTCAAACACTCCTCCGCCACAAAGCGCTCCACCTGTGCAGAACTCTGCTCCTCAAGTCTGGCCTGCCCAGCAGACACCGCAACAGTTGCCAGTCGCTCAGCCAGCGATTGATCAGGGAGCCATCATTCGTGCTCAGTTTGATAACGATGCCAACGTCACTCATCCCACTCCACATGTCGATTCCCAGGCGGCAAACGTCCGACTCCGGATTCGAGATGACAAGGGAATCAATTACGGTTCCGGGACAATTGTCGAATCGAAACCCGGTGCCACATATGTCCTGACCTGCGGACACATCTTCCGCAATTTGAGTGAGTCCTCGAAAGTTGATGTTGATATCTTCGTGCAGGATCGATTTGAAAGCTTTGTCGGCAAAGTTGAAAAATATGATCTCGATGCTGATGTCGGACTGGTTTCCATTCCGACCGATGGCGTTCTGCCCGTCGCCCGACTGGCCGTTGCACCTCAGCAGATTGCCACCGGAGACGAAGTCATCAGTGTCGGTTGCAGCGGTGGACAGCCGCCGACAACAGAACAGCTGAGCGTGACCGCTCTCAACCGCTACAAAGGTCCAGACAACATCGAATGTACCGGAGTTCCCGTTCAGGGACGATCCGGTGG
>JAGQQT010000114.1 GCA_020426065.1 Planctomycetaceae bacterium
GATGCACTGTTGGATAAAATTGACAAGTCGCACCCTTCGCTCAAAATTCAGGGTGCAGCTGCAATGGTGGAGGATGTGCCGATCACGATCGTCGGTCATGCTGGAACGGGAAGAACCGTTATCGCTGGAGAGTTCAAGGAAGGAGATCAGGTTGTCAAGCAGGCCGCCAAACCCAATGCAGATGGCACTCCCTTATATGAACCCGTAGAAGGAGCAATTCTGTTCGCGCCCTCACCCAGACTCCTCACGCCGGATGAGTTCGTCTCCGCTATGCCCGCGCTGTCTGAAGCTTTGCCTTTTCGAGATGGACGACAGGCCTCAGCCGGAGAAACTGCACCCCCTTCCCAGTCTTATTTTCCAATTCCAGATTCTCTTCAGGGTGTTCTGCTGAATTCGGAATATCCGCTCTGCTCAGCAGATCCTGCCCTGATCGCGCGGATCTTTTCTGTCAAGCCGGAGAATCTCGCGTACCTCAAAGAGACACTGAATTACTACAGGCAGGAAGCAACTCAACAGGGGTTGATGCTGCGCTTTATTGATGATCTTTTGCTAACCGACAGAGAACGTACCCTGCCGGACTATCTCCAGCAGGTTGAAAATCTGAATCAGGAACTGATTCAGGCACTGACACCCGTAATGTCTTCCCGCTCAATCCAGGAGGAATTCTCGTTTCGCTACGCAACATTTGGACTGGCCGCACTTTTTTCTGATGCCGGGCGAGGGATTTTGGAGATCGGCGATCTGCAAATTGAACAGATGGAGCAGTTCACACAAAACCTGATCGAACTTCGCCAGAAGGTGATCAGTCAGCTTAAAGCCAAAGAAGTGACCCCCGAACAGGCCCGGGAGCAAATCAGCAAGTTAACCGCAGCCTGGAAAACAGATCTGCCACTCACACTGCAGCCTGCGCAGCAGACACAACTCAAGCAACTCGATCAGCAACTTGGAAGAACATCACCGCAAGTCACTCCCGTAAAAACGGAAAACACGGCATCTGCAGACACTGAAGCAGGCGGTGATACCGAGGAAGAACCTGCCACCCGGTCAGGTTTGCCTCCCGCGTTGCTGAAAAAACCTGGTTCTCCCTTGCTTCCCTTTATTATTGTCGTGGGAGGGGCCATCGCTGCTTTGATTCTGGTGACAGTCGGATTCTTCTTTTACCGCCGCCGCTCCTGAATTGATTGTCCTTCATTTCAGGACCTTTTGACGGCTTGAGCCCGCCCGAATTGCCACCGAGCTCCCCTGTGATTTGATGCTGAAAATGCCTTTTGGCTGCCTCCAGCGTCAAAATGGGGTGGCTGCGTAAAGAAATACGATTGAAGCAAAAAAGCTCGTCTTATCAGTCGTTGGGGATCGATCAATTCGATAGGTCGTAACTCCATTGACACTCTTGCGGGTTATCCCGGATTGAACGTGCACAGGTCACTGGCTGAATGAGTCTGCAAACTCCAGTCAGCAGCACAACCAGAAGGATGAAGACGATGCCAAGACTTCCCAAAATCTCATTGGCCCTGGTTGCCGCTCTGGCTTTAACCGGTTGTCAGAATCTGCGCTCAGTAAGGGACTCCTTCGTTCATCGGGGTGATAAAGAGGCTGTTTCGCAGGATCCGTTTGCAGAAAAAGCAGATGAACGGGATCTTGCTTCCAGGAATCAGCCTTATTCTCTGGCTGAGGAGCTGGCGGCCCTGAATGCTGCCGACGCAGACCAGGCCACGGATTCTCAGGGGAATAAAACCAGGCCTGCTGCCAAGCCTTATGATCCGGTTGCTGCTGCCGAAGAGCTTGCTCAACTGGAGCCGGAAGCAATGGAATCAAACGAGCCGGAGAAGAAGAACCGGTTTTCCAAACTGATTCCCTGGATGAGAAAAGACAAAAACGAAGTCGATCCTGAAGAGTCCTTCGTGACCCGGGAACCGCAACGGAAAAAAACAGAGAAAACTCTTGAAGTTCACACAGCTTCTCTCGGAGAAAGTGTGGAGACTATCCAGTCTCAGGCAATCTCGGAAACCGACGAACTGTCTGCTCATCTGGCAGAATTGAATCAGGAAATTCCAGAGATCCCCAGCCAGGAGGCTCTCGAACAAGAGTTGGCAGAAATGGCATCAGAGGAAAAGCCTGCTGTCTCTGAAGAAGCAATGGCTGAACTTGATGCTGCTTTTGCAGGCCTGATGGATAAAGCCAAGGCTTCTGCTGAGAATACTCAGGAATCCCTGGATGCTGCCATAGCCGAGTCGTTAGAGCAAATCGAATCTGATCTCGATCCTGCTTTTGGTTCAACCGGGAAACCACAGGAAACTCTGGAAGTTGCTGAACGGGCGGTAGAAGCCGTCAATGGCAGTGAGGAGCTTTCCACTGAAGATGATCTTGATGAGCTGATTTCGATCGCCACTCAGGCCGTTCAGAAGAAAATGAAACAGGCGGAAGGTGAGCAAGGGGAATTCCCCTGGGCTGGAAATGCTGCCAGCCAGCAGAAAGAAGAATCATCGATTGAACTGGTCTCAACAGATGACAACCAGCTCAATGAGAACGTAACCCCGATCACGGATGAAATGCCTGCATCAACACTGCGTCCTCATGACTCCGCCGATGTTCAGCTGGAACAGTATGTTTCCCGGGTGGAAAAGAAGGTCCATGAACTTCAGATTCCCAACATGTCACCACATGGTGAGCTGAATTCTTCCAGTGAAGTGCTGCAGATTCTCGATGAAGCACTGGCCAGTACTCAATGGCAGAATGCCAATTCATCTGTGAAAAAATCGGTGATCCGTCCTGTTCCCAATGTGGCTGAACCTCTCCGTGGAATTGCCAGCCTGCTGAGAAACTCTGACGCCAATCTGCGGGTTCAGGGGATTCGCGCTGCGTATGAACGGGGTGGCGATGCGGTCAACCTCAGTGAGGACCTCACTACCATGTTGAATGATCCTTCGGATCTGGTTCGGGTTCATGCCGCTGGAACACTGTATCAATGGAATCAGTCGATTGATGCTGTGACCCAGACCCTGGCCGATGTGCTCCGCTCGGATGACAATAAGGCTGTGCAGATTGCAGCTATGTACCTCGGGGATATGACACGGCAACGGGATCAGATTATTCCAGAACTGGAATCATCACTGACCGCCCGGGACGGGATGGAAGCGTTGTACATCGCAGAATCTCTGTTGAAGCATGATCCACAGAATACCAATGCCTTGTTGCGGCTCACAAAACTGCTGCAGCATCCAGATCCCGAAGTCCGCTGGCTGACCGCTCACTCACTCGGCTCGGTTCAGGGGAAACTCAAACCCTATGCCGTGGAAGCCCTGAGAGATGCGTTGCGAGATCCACAGGAACAGGTCCGCTGTGCGGCTGCTCTCTCGCTCGGCGGTTTAGGAAATCATTCCCCAGCCGTGTTGGCGGAACTGAATTTCATGTCGACTCATGGCACTGCTCAGACACGGGATGCTGCAACGATTGCCCTTGATTGCATTCGCACTCACTGATCCTGTCAGCAACCTGCAACAAACCGTTCGCTCTACTCCTGTGGAGCGAACGGTTTTTCTTTTGCTTCCTCTTCTGTCAGATGTTCGAGCCGATCGACAAAGTCCACTGGCATGCCAGCTTCCAGGCGGGCATCGCGCTGAAAGTTGTTTCCCCGAGCCTTGATGGCACGCAGTGGCCAGTGCAGGTGTTTGGTCCAGATCTCCCACAAGTCAGCTTCTGCAGGTGCCATCTGGCACAACCAGTTCCAGCCAAAACGGACATGCTTGATTTCATCCCGATGGATGGTCTGCATCAGTGCTGCACTCCGTAAGTCCCCTGCGCTCCGGAAGGCGTCAGCGAATTCAAGGGAATGATCCAGATTGGCTCCTTCAAATACGAGCGGAAGGCCTGCCACGTAATCCAGTACGGATTCAAAAGAGAGCATCTTTTTCCAGATGTAACAGTTGACCGGGTAATCACCGAAACAGATTCCCAGTCGGCTGGCTCGTTCGGCATGCATGCGGGTATGCCGCTGTTCTTCACGCATGATTTCCGCCACTCCCAGACGGAATTCTGTCGGGGCATCGGGAAAGGCGAGCAGCGTCCAGGCCATCGCTTCGAGTGCCTGCAACTCGTGATTGGCAAGAATGTGATGAGCCAGTCCCCTTTTTTTCTCATCCGGGAACGCTCCCATTTTGGGCATGGCCGGGGCGGAGCGGGGAGGGGCGAACTTCAGTGCATCACAACGGGCTGGCTCATGTAGTCGGCGCGAACTCCCCGGAGATCGATCCGTGAACTCATCACTTCCGACCGTCAGTTTGGTTTCCAGATCGGGCGAAGTCAAAATCGCCTCGGCAAAATCCCGCAGTTCCAAGAAGCTTCCCTTTAACTTTGATGCTCAAATTCGACTTGGCACATCCGTTTATGATAACACCAGTTGTTCCCACCAGGTCTGACAAATCGGAACAAAAACGGCCGTCAGCAGAACAGACAACAGAAGAGCAGGGATCAGCATCATCAGAAAATCACCGAGGAACAGCTGTCGGAGCACGGCCCGCTCGATCCCCAATGCTCGATACGTTTCGAATTCTTCTCGTCGCATCTGCTGGGAGAGCATCACAATCACCACGATCAGCATCAGAACAATCATACCAACGATCGTGGCAATCGCATCGATTACCCGTTGCATGTCGACCAGGGTTGTAACCAGTCCCTCAATGACCTCTGCTGGACGAACCAGCATGAATTGATCCTGTTGGCGGATTCGACCTTCCCAGATTGTTCCGGATCGGGAATCGACCGGCACTGCTAATGCACAGGTCATCGGAAAGGAATCGCGGCTGCCGTGAAAATGAAACTGGTTGATGTTTTCGCTGGTCACTTCCAGAAAAGGAGTGCCCCGGGCTTCCAGTGAAGCATGCTGACTGCTGTCAGGATCAGTTGACTCCGTATGCAGGGATTCTTCATGGCCGTGTCCGATGCCATCAATCAGCCACGCAGTTTCCAGGCTGACGAAGATAGCCTCATCATCCGGACTGCCGGTCTTTGCGAGAATTCCCGTGATCCTCATTTTGAGAGGCAGTGCTCCGGCAGGATTGATGAAGGACTCCTGGTTACTGATCACCGATCCCCCAACGGATAGACCCAGATTTCGGGCGACATTCGCGCCGAGAATACAATCCCCCATCCGTTCCCAGGTACCACCAGCCTGGTACTGAACATTCCGGTGCTTCAGGAATCCGGAAGCGGCTCCCACTATCGGATAATCGCCGGAAAAATGCCCCAGATGCAGTGGGAGCACGGTGACGAGATCATCCTGTTTCAATTCCGTTACGGCAGCATAGGTCAGTTCGCTGGCACTGCGGTTTCGGTAATAAAGGGCGTGAGTGACAAGGTCTGTCGGGCTGCCTGGTGAACCAACCAGAAAAGGATAGTCACGGGCGCGCTCGGAGAGCGTATTCGCGGCGACCGCTGCCAGAAAACGGGTCGTAACCGGCAGGGAGAATGCCAGTGCCAGACCAATGATAAGCAACAGGGAACGGCCGGAATAAAAACGGGCATACTGAGCGGACAGGAAGAATCGCCGCCACATCCAGTTTCCCCTTCCGGCCGTGTTTGGTTCTCAGAATGACGAAAGGCAGGTCAGCAGGCGACCTGCCTGATGTCTCAGGCACCCAGATCCTGCAGGCTGCCGGTGCTGTCTCCGAAGGTATCGAGCTGGCATCCCATCCGATTCAGCAGAGAGACATACAGGTTGGCCATTGGAGTTTCTTTTTCGTACACCAGATGACGCCCGGTAGTCAGTGTGCCGGAACCTTTTCCAGCCAGCACGATTGGCAGATTGTGGTGATCATGGCGGTTGGCATCGCTCAGTCCACTGCCGTAGACAATCATGCTGTGGTCCAGCAGGCTGCCAGTTCCTTCGGGAATGGATTTCAGCTTCTGGATAAACCGTGAGAATTCACCGACCAGGAACTGGTCAATCTTCTGCAGTGCCTGGACCTTGTCATTCTCATTGCGATGATGAGAAAGCTGATGATGGCCGCCCTTGATTTCCAGATTGGAGTACGAGCGGTTGGAGCCTCCATCGGCCAGCATGAAGGTGGAGACGCGAGTGGTGTCGGTCTGGAAGGCGACAGCCATGATGTCATACATCAGGCGGATGTGTTGAACGATATCGGCGGGAACCCCTTCCGGTAGATTGAATTCGGGGGGCAGGACCTGCTTGCGGGGAGAAGAGTTACCGATCCGCTGCTCAATTTCCCGCACGCTCGTGAAATACTCATCCAGTTTTTCTCGGTCGGTTTTGCCGAGTTGCTGCTGGAGTCCTTTCGCATCCGACATAACCACATCCAGAATGCTGGAGCGGTAAAAGTCTCGTTCCTGACGTTTCTTGGCATCCTGGGCCGACATTCCGAACAGTCGTTCGAAGGCCTGACGGGGAATGACTTCTTTGGCCATCGGCTGAGAAGGGGACTTCCATGAAATATTGGACTGATAAGCACAGCTGTAACCGGAATCACACACGCCCGAACTTCGTCCAGCCTCTGTGCCCAGTTCCAGTGAAGGGAGGTGAGTCTGCTTGCCGACCTGTGCAGCGGCGACCTGATCGACTGAGGTTCCCACAAAGATATCGGCACCACCCGTCTTCCTGGGCTGTGATGCGGTGAGGAAGGAAGCCGAGTTGCGGGCATGGTCTCCACCACCATCTCCGTTCGCCCGAGCTTTGTCGTGCGTAAGACCGGACAGAAACAGACAGTCCTCACGCACAGGTGCCAGGGACGAGAGCGTTTTCGAAAGCTGAAAATCTTTGCCGGTCCCCTCAGGTGTCCAGTCTGGCATAATTGCGCCGTTGGGAAAGAAGATGCAGGCCAGACGAGTCGGCACCGCGACTGTTTCCTGAGCCATCGCAGAGGAGGTCATCGCTTCCAGCCAGGGAAGCCCCATCACCACGCCAGCACCACGGAGAAACGTGCGACGGTCCACGGCCACATTGGTCACCTTGCGGAGAATCTGTTTACTCATGGCGGACTCCTTCAGGAGTTTGCTGGGTGGGATTTGTTTTGGAGAAACCTGATTTTTATGGGGCGTTGAGCGTCTCTATCATTCTCATCGTCCAGTTCCTTCGGAGGATGAAAACACTTGTTCGCGAAATGAAGAACTCAGGGCAATTTCCACGATCAACTGCCGCAGGCGGTAATGATTTTCCCGAGTTCCTGCAATCACATCATCAATTGTACAACGGTCATACCATTCCAGGCCACGGCCCAGTGAGTATGTCAACATTTTTTCGGCCATACAACGGGTAAATTCGTCAGGACGCCTGCTCAGAATGGTAATCAGTTCCTGAGGACCGTTAAAAGAGGTGCCATCCGGCAAATCTCCCCGGGCATCAATCGGGTGAGTCCCTTCCGTTTCGCGCCAGCGTCCCACCGCATCGAAGTTCTGCAGCCCGAACCCGATGCCGTCCATCAGCTTATGGCATGAACTGCAGATCGGATCCTTCTGGTGCAGAATCAGCTGCTCCCGAAAAGACAGGTTGGGGTTGGCAACCTGTGTTTCTTCCAGAGAAGGAGCGGTGGGCGGAGGTGGTGGCGGAGCCTGAGCCAGAATGTTTTCCAGGACCCACTCCCCCCGTTTCACGGGTGAAGTTCGATTGGGGAAAGATGTCAGTGTCAGGATTCCGGCATGGGAGAGCAGTCCTCGTCGGGGAGTTTCAGAGAGTTTCACCTGCCGAAACTCAGGTCCCTGGACATCCTTGATCCCGTAGTGGCTGGCCAGTGATTCATTGGCAAAGGTGTAATCAGCTGTCAGCAGTTCCATGATGCTCAGGTTGTTGTCCAGCACATGCTCAAACAGTAGTTCTGTTTCCGTCCGCATGGCACCTGCCAGTTCCTTGTTGAAGACTGGGAACAGATCCGGGTCCGGAGTCGCCTTGTCCAGTTTGTTGAGGCCCAGCCACTGGCTGACAAAGTTGCTGATCAGTCCGGATGATTTCTCATCAGTCATCATCCGCTCAACCTGCTGCTGAATTGTCTCGGTCCGGTTCAGCTTTCTGGCCCGGGCCAGTTCGAACAGTTCCTCATCCGGCATGCTGCTCCACAGGAAGTAAGAGAGGCGGGAAGCCAGCTCATAGTCATCCAGCTGGCCAGTTGGCTGATTGGATTGCTCGATTCGGAACAGGAATTCCGGAGAGACCAGGATAGCCTGCAGGGCAATTTGCATCCCCTGCTCAAAGGACTGGCTGCGTTCATGGGCGATCTGGAAAACCCGTTCAAAACGGGCCAGCTGCTGATCGGTGGCAGGTCGTCGGAATGCCCGATCGAGTAGAGGTTTCAGGAATGTTTTGGCCGCATCCTGAGGAGAGGCAAAGGTGGCAGGATCTTTGGTGATGATCTTCCGATGGCTCGCTGGAAAAGCAGAGAGCGGAACTTCACCCGGCCCTGACACTCTGGCTGAATGAACAAACAGATTCCGGTCCCGCATCTGTGGATCAGCTGCATCCGGATCGTAATGATCGTTAATGAAAGCAATGATCAGTTCGTGGGAACCTTGCGTCAGGTCCATGTTCCACTGCACATCCCGAGTCTTGCGATGACCCGGGACATCGTGAATTGCGAGGGACTTCCCATCCAGGAACAACTCACATTTGGCCGGGACATCTCCCGCCTGCGTGCCGGAAACAATTACGGCAAACTGGTAAGGGCCGGCCACTTTGACATCAAACTTAGCCAGTGCTTTCCCGTTGGAGGGAAAGACTGCCATGCTGGTATCTGCACTTCCCGAACCCTGGATGCGAAATTCTTTTCCTTTCCATGTGCGATCCACTGCCAGAGTTTCCGGCAGAATGATGGCAGCTTCCGAGGCAGTTTCAGCAGCCTGCAGATATTTTTCGAGCAGGAGCGCAGAGGTCGTCAGCACGTCTCCGTTATTGTCGAAACCGTATCCGGAATCATCAACAGGGAAGTTGGAGGAAAGGTTCAGGTCCAGTCCCAGCAGGTCTCGGATCGTGTTGTCATATTCCACCCGATTCAGACGATGGACCGTAACATGGCCAGCCCGCGGAACACCAATGCATTCGAAATGATTGAGTTCCTGATCAAACCAGTTTGAGACCAGATCCCGCTCCTCCTGGGGAGGGGCAGGCATATCCGAAGGAGGCATGGAACCGAGTGAAACCTGGCGGTAAACCCGATGCCACATCTCGAAGTTTTCGAGCACATCCGTATTCTGATCAAACGTGTCCAGCCGGACGTTCCCTTCCTGCATGTCCGGGCCGTGGCAGTCGATGCAATGCTGCTTGAAGAACTCCATGATCCGTGGATCCGCCGGCTGAGGTTCCGCCGCAGCCGCTGTCGCAACCACGGGCAATGGATCCAGAGCAGATCCCCCGCCGTTCGGATTGAGAGCGGAACTGATCATCGCCACAACCAGCAGAATTCCCATGAAGCCGATCACGAGGGTGGCAACGTTTGGTTTTTTCTCGCGGGGAGTCCGCTGCTGGCCTGATCCCCCATCCGGTTTGGGACGACGTGGCTTCTTGCAGGTTCCCTGTTTCAAAGAAGGGTTTCTGGACCCAATGCTTCGGTCAGGAGCCTCGCGTTTCTTCTTCGGAGTCTCGTTCTGCGGAGCAGTTTCTTTGCCAGCGGTTGCGGCTTCAATTTGTGCTTGAGATGGCAGCTGGATCTGCTGCTGGCAGGCTTCGTTGGGACATCGCACCTGACGACCCGCCAGTTCGAGACGAACCTTGAGCGAGCGTTTGCAGGCAGGACATCGATAACGAAAAGCCGTCATGGTGGGCGTCTTTCAGTTGGATTGTTCTCAGGTGGAAGTGAGAGGCAATCTCCGTCAGCCAGACAGACTCCCCGGGTGGGAGATTCTGACAGACGATTCGCCATCTTTGGCGGTATGGGTGGGGCAGGTATCAACCTGATTACATAAGTTTAGGACTCAGAACAGGTTTCGAATAGAGAAAAGCGGTTGTTGGATCGGAATTGTTGAATATTTGGCGGATCATTCCGCTGATCCGAGTTTGTCGGTTATTTTTCGTAAATGATTATTATAAAATATGTTACAGCAAATAATACCTGGGGATGCTGGCGGGCAG
>JAGQQT010000115.1 GCA_020426065.1 Planctomycetaceae bacterium
GACATAGTCCCGATAACGCCAGGAGTTCTGGTAGATGCGGGACCTGCCTCCGCCTGTGGAATCTGCATATCGTGAGACATCAAGCCAGTGCCTGCCCCACCGTTCGCCGAACTCCCTTGACGCCAGCAGTTGGTCCACGATTCGGGTATAGGCTTCCGGAGAAGGATTCGTCAGGAAATTCTGAACCTGTTGTGGTGTTGGTGGCAGGCCGGCCAGGTCATAGAAGAGCCGTCGTAAGAGCACTTCCGGCTCAGCGCGACCGTTCTGGCTGAGTCCTGCTTGTTGTAGTCTGGCCAGAACAAAACGGTCGATCGGCTCATCAACTCCAGCAACCTCAGGTGGAACCGGTTTGGTGACAGGTTGAAAGGCCCAGAATTGACGCCCTGCTTCGAGATCGATTTCCGAATGTTGCTGCGGTGCAGTTCCGTCACGTGGATCGGGAGCGCCTTTTTGAATCCAGGTTTCGAAGTCACGGATGATCTGGTCGGGAAGTTTCCCCTGCGGGGGCATCTCAAACGAATCAAATTTCATCGCGCTCAGAAGCAGACTTTCTGCTACATCGCCGGGAACGACAGCCGGGCCGGAGTCGCCACCCGCCGCGAGAGCTTCACGAGTGTGGACGAGCAGCCCTCCTTTAACGGATTTTGATTCCGGGGAATGGCACTCATAACAATGCTGGATCAGGACAGGGCGGATCTTCTCTTCAAAGAAGGCCAGATCCTCTGGTGATTCTGCCTGAACATAGGGCGTAATGCTGCTCCAGATCAGGAAACTCAGGATGATGGTGAGAACGCGCATAAAACCTGCAGTGAGGAAGGATGCGATGCGGGAAGCCAGGTGGACAGCATTCTATAAGTTAAAAAAACATCAACCGATAAGCAAGACCCGATCGGACCTGGGCTTCGTTTTGCAGGTGTTTCTGGTTGAAAGTACTATCCAGCGTAGCGTTACAACTTCAAATCCAGTGGACTGTAAACTGCCTCAGCATCAAAAGTGGACACGGAATCGCAGCCGAACTCAAACTAAGTGAGCCGAATCGTCATGCTGGTCCCATTATTGTTCCTGCTCTACGCCCCTTCCCCACCTACGTCTGTGTCAGGTTCATTGGCAAATTGTTCTGACACCCTGCCCCTCATCATCGTGAATGCAAGCTTTCTCCGTTATATTGGCAGGTTTTGGAGCAGCAGGATTTGCGAGACACTGGAGATCATTCCCGGAAAATCGGATCGAATTGGAGAGCGGAGTCATGGGAGCATGGGGCCAGACCGTCTTTGAAAACGATGCAGCGGAGGAATGGATCGAGCAGCTCACTGCACAGGGCAGAACAGCTTTCGTTCTGAAACCATTACGTTTGATTTCAAAAGCTCGTGCCGGAGCCATCCTGGAAGCTGAACAGTGCCAGTGTGCCCTGGCCGCCGCTGAGGTTATAGCGGCAGCACAGGGGCATCCCTGCCGAGGCTTGCCTGAGGAAATTCGCGGCTGGCTGAAGGAGCGGATGTTTGTTCCTGGTCCAAAAGATCTCCAGCTGACGCGAGCGGCTGTGACCAGACTTGAATCTCATTCAGAGTTAAAGGAACTCTGGGGCGGCGGTAAAACCTGGATTGGCGGGGTTCAAAAACTCCTGGAACGACTGGAGCGAGCTCCAAAGGGAAAAGTTCCCGCTACCGCTAAACCTGCAATCAGCAAAGTACCGGTGCCGATTAAAAACGATGTCGGCAACACCAAACTCTCGGAGATCAGAAAGATCGCCAAGCGCAAGGGCGGGCTGGCTGTTATCAAGGGAATTCCCTATTACCTTGGACTGGAAGGTGTGATTTACAAGGATCTGGCTGCGATCAGCACTTGTCCTGAGTGTCATGATTTGAAGCAACTGGAAATCTCAGGTCGAGGGATTACCGATAAAGGCATGGAATGTGTTGGACAACTCGTCCAGCTCAGAGAACTGGTGCTGGATGCTCCGGCTGTCACAGATGCCGGCATCGCCTGTCTGCCGTCCATTACAAATCTGGGAACTCTAACGCTGAAACGCACGCAAATCACGGATGCAGGATTGCGGTATCTGTCTCAGATCAAATCCCTTCAGACGCTTTGGGTGTATGGATCACCCCTCACTCCCAAGGCACTCAAATCATTTGCCAGTCAGCTGGGATGTCGAGTCGTCTCAGATGTGCTGAAATAACAGCCTTTCCGCAGGTTTGACAGTTTTGCTTTCATGCAAAGTATTCTAATGGGGGATGGACTACGACTGAAGATTCTGATCGGCCGATGTACTACCCAGGTTGAGGATGGTAACCAGTTCTACGATAGAATTGATTTTCAGCTTTTTCATGGCTCGGGAGCGGCGGTCTTCTATCGCCCGGACAGACAGGTTGAGTTTGTCCGCGATTTGACGATTGGTTAATCCGTTAGCAATCTCAATCAATACTGTTTTCTCTTTGTCAGTTAAAGATTCCAGTTTTTCTCTGGCCGTAATCTGCTGTTCACGTTCATCGCGGTCTTTTTTGTCGAGTTCAATTGCTTTAGCAATCTGATCCCCCAGGACCTGCATCCGGAATGGTTTTTCCAGAAACGTGACCGCTCCGTTTGTCATGGCGTCAACCGCCATCTGAATGTCGCCATGTCCAGACATCATGATTACTGGTAACCGGACTCCTGCAGATCGCAACATTCTCTGCAGTTCCAGGCCACTCATTCCAGGCATTTTGACATCGAGCAGAATGCAGCCCGGCTGGGTGTCATCGTATCCATACAGAAAGTCTTCAGCAGACTTATACAATGCCACGCGATAACCAAACGAGCGTGCCACAACCGAAATCGCCTGCGAGACAGCCGGGTCATCATCGACGACGTTGATGACGGGGATTAAATTCACGAGTTCTCTCCTGTGTCCTGCTGCCGAGGGACATGAAGAGAAAAGGTGGCTCCTCCCTGACAATTGTTAGTGGCTGTGATCCGTCCATGATGCCGGTTGGCTATTGACTGGCAGATACCCAGTCCAATGCCGAGTCCATTGGGTTTGGATGAAACAAAATTCTGAAAAATGGCTTCTACTGGATCTGTTATTCCGGGTCCTGTATCAATGACATCCAGGATTAACATGGAAGCGTCACAATGGGTCCTGACAGCAATTCGACGTGTTGCTGAGTCGCATTCGTGAATCGATTCCATGGCATTTTTGAGAAGATTGAGTACGACCTGTTCGATCTGAATCCGGTCCCCAAGAATAACAGGATCCTCTGAGGTCAACTGCAGATCCAATGTAATCTCATGAGACTGCAGTTCTGCACGGATGAGTTGAGTGACTGCCAGAACGGCATCGTTAACAGAAAACTTCAGCTGGATTGGTTCACTTTTTCTGATCAGCTCACGGAGGGTATTCAGGATTCCTGAGGCCCGTTCCGACTGAAGGAGAATTACTTCCAGGCTGTTTTTAACCAGGTCATTCTGATCCGGCTTATCGAATAACTGATGTGCCAGATCTGCGTGCAGGCAGACCGCAGAGAGAGGTTGATTGAGTTCGTGAGCCAGACCTGCCGCCAGCTCACCTGCGGATTTCAGTCGTTCGGCATGCGTTAAGGTGGCCATGCGAACGCGGGATTCTTCTTCGAATCTTTTTCGGGGCCGGGCATCCCTCAGGAAACCAGTAAATCGATATTGTCCCCCGGGAGCCTGAAGCGACCCAATCGAGACATCAACCGGGATAATTGATCCGTCGGCATGCAGAACTTCCAGCTCAACTCCTGACCAGGAAATACTTTTTACTCCAGTCTGAATGAATCGCTGAAATCCCGTTTCATGCGCTGCCTGCAGATGCTCAGGAATCAGTGATGTTAATGGACGTCCGATGAGGGAGGCAGGACAGTGCCCCAGAAGTTCCTGACAGCTGGGATTGGCGTAAATGATTTCATTTTCTTCATCGATGCACAGAATGGCATCGGTCGCGGTGTCTGCCACGATGCGGTACATGTCCGAGGCTTCTTTGAGGCGATTGACGGCAGCCGTCAAATCCATAACACGTGCACGCAGTTGTGCATTTTCTGCAGCGAGACGTTCGTGATGGCTGATTTCTGCAGAATCGGACATGGAGAGTGGAGGTGACAAATACATGGAAGATGAGACAGAGTAATGTTGAATGATCTGGATGGGATTCTCAACCGGGAATTCGGAAAAGTGATCAATCCGTAAAGAGTGGAGTGCTACAGATAAGCCGTTGCCACTATGAATCTCAGTAAACATCACGCTGATATCTTCCGCTGGTAGTCAGCATTTTGAGATACTGCCTGGCCTGCTCTTCTGTCTGTTTCCCTTCCAATTCAATGATCCGACGCAATGCATTATCCACATCAATGGCCATTCTTTTGGCATCACCACAGACCGCCACGCAGGCTCCCGCTTCCAGCCAGCGAAATATTTCCTGAGCATTTTCCAGCATCCGCTGCTGTACATATATTTTTTCAGACTGATCGCGGCTGAACGCCGTATCCAGTCGAGACAACAGACCACTCTGCACGAAGTCCTGCAGCTCGTCTTCATAAAGGAAATCGGTTGCTGCATGCTGATCGCCGAAAAACAGCCAGTTTTTTCCGGGAGCCTTTCTGGCCTGTCTTTCCTGAAGGAAGGCTCGAAATGGGGCAATTCCTGTTCCCGGGCCGATCATGATCAGTGGTGTTGCATCATCAGCCGGGATTCCGAATGTCGAACTGGAATGAACGAAAACACGAACCTGATCCCCGGTAAACAGACGATCGCCAAACATTGTTGATGCAACCCCTTTCCTGGTCCGATTTCGTTTTTCGGAAATCACCTGGCCCACAGTCAGATGAACGGTGTTCCCTACTGCACTTCGGGAGCTGGCGATCGAATACAGACGTGGCTGGAGAGGTGCAAGTGAATCAATGAAATCCTGAATTACAGGACGGCTTGCTGGCAGATCATGTAACAGATCAAGCAGATCCATGTCATCCAGCAAATCCTGCTCAATTAACTGACCGAGCGAGTTCAAATCGTTGGGGGAAGCCACGGTTTTCAGTAAATCAATCAGCTCGTCAGTGATATCTTTCAAGCAGAAATGAGCACGCAGGGCCTCTGCAAATGGAATCAACTGACCGTCCACCATGACGGGAGTTTCAGGATTCACAGAAAATTCCCCGACAATCTGGCTGACCAGGTCGGGACAATTCGTTGGATAAATCCCCAACGCATCACCAACTTTATATTCCAGACCGCTGTCGGTCAGGTCGATTTCGATATGTCGAACAACTTTTGAAGATCCTTGTTTGTTCAAAGTCTCCGCTCGAAGGAGTGTTGCGGGAAACGGGTTTTGCCGGGTATGTCCCTGTGGTGTTCCATTGGTCGATGGCAACTCAGACTGCCCAGTGGCAGGGATTGTTTCCGCATTTGCCAGAAGTTCTTTCAACTTCTTTGTCGTATCTTTTGCGCCGGGGACACAAAGCTTCAGACTCTTTTCAGAACCGTTTGCAATTGCCTCAGCATAAGTCTGGCAGACATAGCCACAAGCCCCGCAGTCGAGTTGGGCCATGGCGGCCATCAACTGTCTTTCCAGAGGCTTTTCCGCAGCGAGGGTCATTCGATCTTCGAGGGATAAGCCGGGATCATGCCAGGGAAAAGATTCCTCGATCGGTTCAGCAGAAATCTGTGAAGATACCACTTCGGCTGAATTGCCGGGTGTTTCTTCTTCCAGTCCCAGCATTCCCGCCAGAAAACCGTTTAACCAGGCTTTCTGTTCGTCAGTAAAAGGAGCGCTGTCAGGGAGTAGTGTAATGCTCATCAATCACCTCTGTGAAAATGTTTCGCATCTGCTGATTGAGGCCATCTCGTTTAGACGGTCATCATCGGTTTCGAGACCAGGGCATGAAGTTCCGACACACCAACGCGACGTACAAAATCAACAAACAGTTCCGCATCAGAATTACGGTGTTCCCGATAACTGCTGAGGAGGTGTTCGATCACCTGCGGGCATTCGTAATAGGGGACGGAGACTTGATACTCGGTGGCAATCCCCTGGTGCGATCCGTAACCGCCCCCGATGAAAATGTGATAACCATCCACCATGTCATCATCATTTCCCACCTCAACCTTTGTTGCGATCAGGCCGAGATCTCCCACATAGTGCTGAGCACAGGAGTGATGGCAACCGGTCAGATGAATATTGACGGGTGTATCCAGCTCGATTCTTTCATCTAGATAGTCAGCGATCATCAGGGCGTGCTTCTTGGTGTCAGCGCCTGCAAACTTGCAGCCGGCACTCCCAGTGCAGGCAACGAGTGCGCCTCTTAAATTCGAGGCCTGCCAGTCAAGTCCGAGTGACTGGATCCGATTTTTGACCTCATCCAGATCCTGGGTGGCAACTCCGGAAATCAGCAGATTCTGCCAGACGGTCAAGCGGATGTGTCGATCTCCGAACTGATCTGCGAGATATGCCAGGCCTTCCATCTGTTCGGCAGTCAAGCGTCCCACTGGGAGCACCACTCCAATGTAGTGTTTTCCAGACTGTTTCTGGTCATGGACTCCAACATGACCGTATCGGTCTGGAGCGGGAGCGGTTTGACATTGCTCCAGCGGAAATCTGAGTAAAGGACGTTCCAGTTTTTGTTCGACGGCTGTCAAAAAACGCTCGAATCCCCACTCATCCAGCACGTACTTGAGCCGGGCTTTTTTACGATCGGTCCGATCTCCGGATTCGATAAACACCCGGACAATCGCATCGGCCACGGCAATACATTCCTCAGGAGGTACAAGAACCCCTGTGTCACGAGCAAAATCGCGATGACCTGTAATTCCACCCAGAGTCAACCGGAAATAGACACCAGCAGGAACCTGTTCCGTCCCTTGTTCAGGCAGAATCTGAACCGCTGTGAATCCAATATCGTTTGTTTCCTCAAAGCTGCTGATCGTTCCCCCGCCTTCAAAGGCAATATTGAATTTTCGGGGCAACCCATACAACTCCCGGTGGTTCAGGATGTGATGATGCATTGCGCGAGCCAGGGGCAATGTTTCAATCAGTTCCTGACAATCTATTCCACTTGTCGGATTGCAGGTCACATTCCGAATGTTGTCTCCTCCAGAACCACGATTGATAATTCCCAGATCGTGAAGTCCCATCAGCAGGGAGACACCATCTGCCGGTCCGATTTCCCGCAGCTGTAAATTCGCTCGCGTCGTGACATCGGCATAACCTCCCGCATACTCCCGGGACAATTCAGCCAATCCACGGAACTGTCCGCTTTTCATCACACCGCCAGGAATCCGGAGTCGACACATGAACGAATCCTGAGCGGGGGCGACGTGGAAAAGTCCCTGGAATTTGAACAGGAAGACATCCGTCCCTTTGGGGAATTCATTCTTCCGGGCATGGGCCACCATCTCGTCCCAGATATCCAGAGCGTTCTTTTCCCGTTTCGCTTCTTCCTCTTTGACGAGCTTCTTGCCAGATGCCAGAACCAGATCCTGAGCAAGCCGATGAACATCTGGGCTTTCAGATGACGGAATCAACTGGGTCTGGGCCCCAACCTGAATCGTGGATCCGTTGCTGGCTGATGAGGAAAGGATCGGCAGCCCACGCACCGCACGGGCCACATCCGCTCCCATCATAAAGCCTTGAAGGTAATTCTTCTGGACGTCCGTGAAATTGGAATTTCGATCGATCATGAGTGTGCTCCTGCAATTTTTCGCATTCCCACTGCACATGCTTTGTAAGAGGGTTGTTTTGAATAGGGGTCAAAGGAATCGTGTGTGAGGCGATTGGTTTCCGCATAATGCATCGGAATAAAAATCTGGCCTGATTTCACGCTGGCAGTAACCACCGCCCTCACCTGGATCGATGCCCGTCTGGAGTACACCTCAATCGTATCTCCAGTACGAATTCCCAACCGGGTGGCATCATCCGGACTGACTTCGGCAAAAATGGATTGAGGGTATAACTTCCGCAGCACCGCCGACTTCCCGGTGCGTGTTTGCGTATGCCATTGTGATGCACTTCCCCGTCCGGTCAGCAATACCAGGGGATATTCCTCGCAAGCTGGTTCGGGGATAGGAGCTGGGGCTTCAAAAAGAAAACGCCCTTTCCCATCTGCATGGAAGTAGCGGCCGTCTTCAAACAGTCGTCGCTGGGATGATGGCAAAACTGTCCCTGCAGGCAGGGGCCACTGAATGCCTCCTTCCCGATCCAGCATGGGATAGTCTGCAATTCCCGTGATATCACAGGGTTGTCCGGCAGATACCCGTTTCAGAATCTGAAAGACATTTTCAGGTGAGGTCCATTCCTGGAACATTTCCCCGCATCCCCAGTGCTCGGCGATGAGTCTGAAGATCGAGAAATCAGAAAGAGCCTCACCGGGAGCGGCACAGACTTTTTTGATCACGTTGATACGACGTTCCGAGTTGATGAATGTTCCTTCTTTTTCGCCCCAGCCAGCCGCAGGCAGGATCAGGTCGGCCATTTGAGCAGTCTCGGTGGAACAGTACATGTCCTGGACAACTAGGAACTCAAGCTTCTCGCTCAGCTTTCGCATCCGGTCCTGATTGATCCAGCTGTGAGCCGGATTTGTTGCGATAAACCAGAGGCACTTGATACGTCCCTCTTCTGCCGCCTGCAGGATCTCGTGATAAGCCAGACTGTTCTGATCAGGGATTCGATGGACATCGATTCCCAGAATGTCCGCCACTTTCTCCCGATGGTTGACGTTGAGGAAATCATGACCACCCAGCAGATTGGTGGTGTTACTGAACAGTCGGGATCCCATCGCATTGCACTGACCGGTAATCGAATTTGCACCAGTTCCGGGACGGCCGATATTGCCCGTCAGGAAAGCGAGGTTGATCAGGCTCTGGGCGACGCGGGTTCCTTCATAACTCTGGTTGACTCCCATCGTCCACCAGAATGAAACCCGTTTCCCCTCGTGAATCAGGCGGGCCAGATGCAGGATGGTATCTGGCGAGATGCCGGTGCGTTCTGCCACCATTTCCAGCTTGTAAGGTTGAACGTGCCGGGCAAATTCCTCATAGCCAGTTGTATGTGAATCGAGATACTTCTGATCCACCCAATTGTTTTCAATCAGCACCCGTGCCAGCCCATAGAACAGAGTCAGGTCAGATTTGGGGGCTATCGGCAGATGCAGACTGGCCTGCATGGCTGTCTCTGTGACTCGGGGATCAATCACGATGATCTCAGGAGAATGACGATTTCGCATTACCCGTTCCCACATGATCGGGTGAGCGATGCAGGGATTCGCTCCAACAAAAACCAGGACATCTGATTCTTCAAAATCCTGATAGGTAAAGGGAGGAGCATCGAACCCAAACGACTGTTTGTAAGCCGTGGCGGCGGTTGCCATGCATTGTCGGGTATTTCCGTCTCCATGAACCATGCCCATGCCAAACTTGGCCAGGGACCCCAGAAACGCCATTTCTTCAGTTGGAATCTGGCCCGTGCTCAGAAACGCCACCGATTCCTTTCCATAACGCTCCTGAATTTGCTGAATGCGAGAGCAGAAATGTTCGATGGCTGTGTTCCAGGAGACACGCTGAAGAGTTCCAAAATCGTCTCTCATCAAAGGATGGGTTGCCCGGTCATCGGCCTTCAACACCTCCAAAGCTTCCCATCCCTTGGGGCAGGCCATCCCCAGGTTAACCCGCGTAATCGCGCGTCGCGGAAAGATTCACCGCCTCTCCCTGCTTCAGGTGCAGATCGAGCGAACAACCCGTCGCGCAAAATCCGCAAACAGACCTCAACACCTGATCTGGCTGCAACCGTTCGGGGATTTGCCCCAGACCGAATTTTCCCGGTGCCAGAATCGTCTCCCGGGTCAATGCCCCCTGCTTTTGCAGCAACAGGTTTTGAATGCGTCGTTTTTGTGACTGAATTGCTTCCCATAATGGAGAAATCATGCGGCTGGACCTCCCGGCATTCGAAATGCCACCGATGCCTTAAAGAACAGCGACCTCTCCAACAGTTCCCCACCGATCAAAGTCACGAGCACGAGAAT
>JAGQQT010000116.1 GCA_020426065.1 Planctomycetaceae bacterium
CAGGCGGCGTTGCGCTTCGAGGGTGTTCTGTTCGGCGGGAACGACCATGTCATTCGGGCTGATCACGTGTCGTAACGGGATTCTGGCCTTAGCGATCGGCTCCATCAGATCAACCGGATTTCCTCGATAAGCTTTCAACTCTTCGAGGTTGGCAAAACCGTAAAACTTCAACGCATCCTGCAGTGGCCCTTTCGCACTTTCGGATTGCATTGGCCAGCTTTTCAGGTCGAGCACGGGTGTGTCGGCATAAATGCAGGCAACACGATCAGGTCGCGAGGCGGCATAACGATAGGCATGCAGTCCACCCCGGCTGACACCTTCCAGAGCAGCTTTGTGAGCCAGCTTCCAGTTCTCCCGCACCAGTTCATAAAGCTGATCCATGATTTCGAGTGAACAGTCCGCTCCCAGCATGGGAACAACATCCACATAGGCCAGATGGAATCCGTTTTTGACCAGCTGCTGATCGACTTCGGCATGAAAATTGGGGAACGAAGTTCGCCAGACCCAGGGATTCCCCGGCAATGACTGTTGCGGAACCACCACATAGGCGGGATACCCGGCACACTTGAAATCATACTTCTCAAAACCATTCCAGCTTGATTTCGTGGATTCGAAAGCAGTCTGTTGTGGGGAAGTGTCTGGCCGAGCGCTCTCAGATTTCTCTTCGGCCTGCAGGCAGGTGAAGCAGGCGGTTGTCAACAGGAAAGTCAGAACAGTCAGTGCAGACTTCAAGGCAGGTCTCCTCTCCTGAGGCCAACGAGTGGATTCGAATGTCGGGGCACGATAAACTGTCTGCATCATAACGGAACTGATTCACTGTGTAACTAACGTGTCAAAGTTTTGTTGCTTGCGAAAATTTCATCGCGTGGGAATTTTGGTTGCGGCGGTCAGAACAGACCAGCCGTGCCGGGTAACTAATGTGGTCCGAGAAAGCGTATCGAAATGAACTTCCGTCAACGGCTCTGGAATTGCCTGACCTGTTGCTGCCTGCTGAGTGGGACTGTCCTGAATGGAACCGGTACCGCACTGGCTGATGAACCGACCTTGCAATATCCGATTGATGTCGCAGCCGCTGCCGATGGTACTGTTTACATAGCCGACCTCAAACTGCCAGGCATCTGGAAATATGCCGAAGGGAAACTGTCTGTCCACCATCAGGCTTCCAGGCAGTTCCGCACCCCGCTCAATGCGGTCCGCTGTGTGGTCGTGAATGCCGAAGGTGTCCTGTTTGCCGGTGACTCCTCAACCCGGGAAGTGTATCGACTTGAGGCGGCGGACAAGCCGGTCCCGCTCACCGGAGGCAAAATTGGAGTCGCCAGCGATCTGGCGATCCGGGGAGATCAAGTGCTTGTTTCCGATCTGGAAACCCAGCGGATCTGGTCAATCCCCCAGGCGGGCGGGGAACCCGTCGAACTGGCATTACTGGCCGGAGTGAGAGGGCTTGTTGTCACGCCGGAGCAGGAACTCATCGTCGTCACAACCAACGCTGATCAGGTCAGGATGATTTCCTCGGATGGTCAGCAGAAAATCCTCGCCGCTGGTCGCCCCTTCGAATTCCCACACCAGGCGGCTTTAGTGGCTGGTCAATTGTATGTAACCGACAACTATGCCCAGGCTATCTGGAAGATGCCGGTAGCTGGTGGGGAAGCACCCCAGAAGTTTCTGGGAGCAGCACCACTCAACAAACCGGTTGGCATCTGTGCCAAAGGGGAAACACTGCTGGTCGCTGACCCCCATGCCAAAGATGTGTTGGTAGTCTCTGTGGATGGCAAGATTCAGTCGCTGTTTGGTGCGGCAGCGGAATAATCAATCACCTCTCGCCAGAACCGACGTGCAGGCTGGCTTCGCGGTGCTTCGATGCCCGAGGGCATCGCACCAGAAGTGCTTTCATCCAGTGCTGGATTAATCGGATTGCTGCGAGTCGGGAACGGCTCGCTCGATCGTCCGTAAACCGTATTCAGGTCGGCATCTTTATCGTAGCCGACATTGTGCAGAATGAAATCCCGCTTCCAGCCTGATGGTAACTCTGTTGCGGGAAGTGAAAATCGCAAATCGATTTCATCACCAGCCCCCATTACTACCAGCCGATCGTCTTCCGAGTTGACCAGTGAGAGGACATCTCCATAAGAAGTGAATTCGCCAGACATGGGAGGCCAGGCAGAAGTCGAAATCAGATGATCGTAATCATAACGATCCGGGCCATTCCCCGGATGATCGATTCGCTGGGAGAATCCCCGGTACTTCAGCTCAGCCCGGGTCATCGGCAGGACGTGCGTGATGACCTCGGCAGATGCTTGTCCGGCAACTTCTTCAGCCTTTGCATAGAAGACGTGATCCCAGTAAATCTCCATACTGGTCACAATGCGAAAACGGGATTGAGCACTGCGAAACTTACCATCGAGATTAACCACGATCGTTTTGGTTTTCCCGCCAGGAAACCCCATCAACTCATCAACGGTCACCCAGTTACCATCCTCATCGAGTGTTTGCAGAAAGGGAGGCCGTCCCGTTTGAACCTGCGGGTTTTGACCACGAGCCACATTCATGGAGGTATCGGAAGGATACATCCAGCCCGTCAACACCAGGTTCCAGTTCTGGGTGTGATCAATCTCACCCAGGTCAATTTCGAGAAAGTGTTCCTCGGTCACCCCCTGGGCGAACTTCTGTTCGTAGAGTTTCACATACTGATCGTCCAGTGCGGCAACCAGTGGCAAAACATTTCGCCCCTTGCGATCCACTGCCGCCTGAATCGGAAGGGGCTGTTTGACCACGTGTACCTTGAATTCAGGAGGCGTTGCCGTGCCGACCTTTTCATTCGAGTAAACCTGTACTGATTCCGGATGATCGATGGCGATCAGTTCGATCTGATCGAAATAGGCCGCTTCCCAGAGTTCTTCGGTTACTCGCAGATGATACTCATTTGCCAGGGGCTTTAACTGATCTCCATCGACCAAAAGATATTCCCAGGCACGCGTCGGCGCAAGGACCCCTTCGGCAAACTGGAGGCCAATCGGGGCTGCCCACAACAGATCTGTTGCAAACACAAACTGCTCGCCATCCCAGGTATAAAGATAAGGGCAGGAACCTTTCAGTTTCAGTTCTTCACACAAAACGCTGTTAGGAGCCGGATCGATGATGTTCTGGGGAATTCCGTTCGGCCAGACAACTCGCAAGGCCTCTGCATGAGCATGCTTTCCCAGGCCGAAATGAGTGAAAGGCCGTTGAGCTGATTTCGCCTGATAGTGAGACCCCGCCTTCAATTCCAGCAGACTTCCCCAGCCATACTGATTGACTCGCCCGCTGGCTGAAACCTGTTCCCCTTTGATCTGCTGGCCCAGCAATGTGATCCTGAGGAAGCCATTCTGATTTCCTCCCTGATTCTCCAGCCAGTTCACCTGGTTGTCGCTCCAGTTGACAACATCCAGGTCGCCATCCAGATCGACATCTTCAACCAGGATTCCTGGCGATACCGGATCTGACGGGAGCAAATTCGCATCCAGCGAAATCTCTCCAGAATTGTTCATACGCCCCACGTCAAGAGTCCTGGTCTCCGGTGACACCAGGAGGACATCATCTCGCCCGCTATTGTCATCGTCCCACAGGTAAATGGATCTGGACGAGCAGGTCGTGGAAACCGGGCCGGAAAACTGGGCCACACCGGGTGTCGAAGAAGTTCCCGTCAACAGATGTAATGCGTCTCCCTGAGAAAACAGAATATCCCAGCGGGCATCGGCATTGAAATCGGTGACTGCCACTGCAGAGTAGGGAGACTGTTCAGCCCCATCCTTATTCAGTGACCGCCAGCGAAGTTCACCATGGCGGAGATTTTCCAGATATCCAAACTGATCCTCTGCAATCAGCAATAAATCCAGATCGATATCCCGATCCAGATCGACCGCAATTCCCTCTAGCCACTTTGCTGCAGGGGGCGGTGCGAGCCGATCTGTTTTCTCGAGAAAACTGAACTGCATATGATTGGCAAACAGTCGCAGATCTCCTGATTCCTCGGCCAGCATCAGGTCGAGATCACCATCGAGATCAAAGTCTCCCGGAAACACCTGCTGCACAGCTGTAATCCCTGCGAGCGGATGAGGCACGAACTGGATCGTTTCCCCCAGTTGTGTTTCCAATAGACTCACGCCATCCTTTCCCCAGAGAATCAGGTCCAGATCAGCCAGGGCACAGGGAGCATCTGGCGTGTTGCCCTTGCGGGCCGGATCGGCATCTAGATCGAGATCCGCGATTGCCAGATGAGAAAAACCGGGCGAAACAGGATGACTCAGTGCTTTCTGCCAGCCTCCAGCCTGCTGCTTCAGGATCTGTAATTCAGTTTCCGTCAGAACCAGCACCTCCTGAATTCCATCCAGATCAAGATCGCACACTTCGACCTGCCTGACGGACAGTTGCTGCTCAGCAGAGATGAGCGAGTGTGAGACCAGTTTGATCTCAGTGGAGGCTTCCTGCTGGCTCTGTTCATGAATAGCCAGTTCCCGATCTGGCGAGAAACTGGTCGCAATAAATTCCAGGGAGTTCGGGGTGACACGTGCCCGATCACTTTGTGCGATGTCTTCCGGCCGCAGGACATTGGTCATCAGCCGGAGATTTCGTATCACCAATGCCTGATCCTGCTCCTCGGATGCCTTGATCGTCTGGGCAAGGATCTGCTTCAGGTCCACACGGGAACGTTGCTGAATACCAGGGAGAAACGGCTCCAGCTGACTACTGAGTGTTTTCAGTTTTTCCACCAGTTGGGGATCATTCTGTTCATTGAGTTGACCAAGCATTTCCAGCAGCACCCACACATTTTCCGGATCCTGTTGATGGGCCTTTTGAATGGCATCGAATGCTGGTTGTTGCTGCTCGGGAAAATGCCGATTCAGTCTTTCATACAGCTCAAACCAGACTGCCGCAGGCGCATTTTCCTTCTGCGTCGCTCTCTGAATCGCCAGGAGACTGTTGCCATACTCTCCGCGTGCAGCTTCGATTCGACTGATCAAGAGCCAGTCGGCAAAACCTGAATGACTGGATTCGTCCAATGACTTTGAAAGGGAATCTGCCTGGGAGAAAAACTCCTGGAACGCGGCTGGATTGGCTTCCGCGTTTTCGGCTGCCAGCAAAACATCAATTGCGACCAGTTGATTCCGAACCTGAAAGTTTTGTTCCTCGGGAACCAGCGTTTCCAGTTCCACAAGGAGTGGAAAAGCCTCACGAGGCACCTGATTCTCGATCATTGCAATCAATCGGTTCTTCAGTCCAGCGATCTGTTCCAGATCGACTCCCTGAGCAGGAGGATTGTCAGGTACCAATTGCTTTTGGAACCCAAGCCCAAACCACACACCAACTGCAATTCCCAGAATGAGCAGAATTGCGATGACCGGTATTGCTCTGTTCATATCGGGTATTCCTGCAGATGAATGCCATCCGGGATTTCACATGTGCAAAACTGACCCGCTGAGTTCATTTTGCCCTCTGTGGAGTAAACATTTGGATCTGTTGTCGTAATTTAATCATGTCGGGTCAGTTTGTGAAATCCCCTCAATTGCGTCACCTTGTGTCACTTCGGTTCTGCTATTTGCAAGCTGCCAGAATCTTTTGCAGCACCTCATCACTCACTCCCTGCTGTGAGGCTATCAAGGCATGCTGGCAGGCTGAAGAATCATCACCTGTGCGGTGGTAAGCAACAGCCAGAAATCGATGTGCCATCCCGTGAGAGGGATTGGATTCCAAGGCCCAATTGAGAACAGGAATTGCCTGAGCGTGTAGATTAGCATCGATCAGTACCGCTCCATAGTTGATGCTGTAATCAGGAACCAGTCTGGCCTGCTGGTGGGCAATTCCAAATCGCTGCAGAGCAGTTGCCAGATCTCCCCGATCATAAGCCATCAAGGCCAGGGCATTGTTGGCACCGGAATTCTCAGGTTCAATTTCCAGTAACTTCAAGAGAATGGATTCTGCCTGCCGAATTTCCCCCTTCTCCTGCAGCAAAACTCCCAGATTGTAAAGGGCAAGGCTGTTTTCAGGATCCATTTTCAGAACCGCTTCCAGTTGACTGACAGCGAGCGAAACATTTCCCGAGTAATATTCGAGCAAAGCATAATTCACTCGAGCGGTTGGATCCTCAGGCTGGAGTTCAATCGCTTTGCGGAACAGGACTCGTGATTCCTCTATCCGCCCTTCGGCCTGCCATTCGAGCCCCAGATTAACGATCGCCATCTGGCATTCCGGATTTTTCTGGATCGTGTCAACCCAGAGTGATTCCCGATCCTGGTACTTTTCGCACTCGATCGAAGTTCGCAATCCCAGCACCGCTATGATCGCAACTCCGGCTGTCATCAGCAGAGGCCGCCACATAACTTTGCTGGCTAACACTGCACTACTGACACCTGCCAGAAAAACAATCGGCCCCAGACTGGCCAGATACTGATAATGATCTGCGGCAAACGTGTATTGCAGCGGATAAACATTGATAAATCCAAGGGCGGGAAACAAAGTGGTAATAAAAAACAGGCTGGCAACCAGAGTTGACCGAGTCCGATCCCGGTATGCCACCACACCCAGAACCAGCAGGAAGAGCAAGGGGGCCACTAACGTTTCAATCGCTTTAAGATCCCAATGTCCGTAGACGAAAACAATCGGATAGGGAAATACAATTTTCTTAAGGTAAAAAACGAGTGAGGACCCTGCGATCAGGAACCGTTCGCCAAGACTGTAATCCCAGGCGGCCCCGCTGGCACCCACGTGATGCTTTTCCAGGTAGGCCGTTGTCAACCCCAGTGGAACTCCAATCAGAAACAGGGTGACAATCAAACGAACATGCCGTGGTGTCCATTTTTCCCGACTCCACCACAAAATCAGACACAGCGCCACCGGGAGTGATGCCGTCACGGTTTTGGAAAGCAGTGCGGCCACGTAGAGCAGAACAATAGAAAGTGTTGCCAACCAGCCATAAGCCTTCCGCTTGAAGACTGTTGTATTGGCTTCAGGCGAAGAAGCACCGCTCTCAGTTAAATCGGGCTTATCCAGAAAGTTTTTCACGAAGACCAGCATGGCCAGCAGGTAAAAAAATCCTGACAGGACATTCTTCCGCTCGGTAATCCAGGCGACCGACTCCACATGTACTGGATGCAGGGCAAATATCAGAGCAGGCCAGATCGCTCCCGGAATCGCCAGCTGACGGACGATCAGGAATACCAGGCAGGCATTTAAACCATGGAGCATCACATTCGTAAGGTGATATCCCGCTGGATCCAGCCCCCACAGCTGGTACTCAATCCAGTAACTGGTATGCACCAGGGGATAGTATTGCGGAGTGGAAAGAGGGTTCCCCCAGATTTCCATAAGCCCGGCAGGTTGACGCAGGGTCGCATTCTGGGTGACATAATTATCATCATCCCAGATGTAACCGGCCTTTGTGACCGGCCAGTAACTCAGCCAGGTCATCAGCAGAATCAGCAGGCAGAGCCCGAACGTCATCATTCGGGATGGCCCCTGTTTTACTATTTGATGCAAAAACGAAATCCTTGTTGTGAAAATGAATGGAATAGAACTGCCCCGAAGTCTCCCGTCGCCCCTGAAGCCTTGAGATTTGACCGGGGATCGATCAAAGCTTTACTTTATCATACACAAATCGTTCCCGCGAGAATTCTGAACCCGGGGGAGAGACGTTCTCCCAGATCGAGTCCACCCCTGGTGGATCTCCACTGGAAAATCGCTCCCACCATACTCACTTCCAGCGTTGCCGATGAGAAAATTCGACATCACTAACACCCATCTGTCAACGCAGCCCCGTGGCGACTCTGCTTCACTGTCCCCTCATTGGTTGTGCCTGATCCTGTTCATGCTCATGGCAGGCTGCGGGACAGATAACACCGCAGAATCACCTGTCAGCAGCCAGGAAATCCGCTCCCGACAAAACGCAGCAATGAATGCCTTGCGTGCGGGAAATCGAGAGGAGACAACACAACTGGTCAACTGGCTGGTCGATCATCCTCCCAATGTGCCTGAAGATCTGATGCAGATTGCTCAGATTGCACGCTCGATCGAACGCCCGGAACTGGCGATTTCCTTCTACGAGCGAATGAGAAACTCTTCGGACAACCACAACCTGATTGGCCTGTGCATGATTGCCGATACGCTCATGTATGATCAGGGGCAGTCTCATAAGGCGGAAGAGCATTTTCTGAAAGCTCTGGAAATCGCTCCTCAGCATGGCATGGCACTGGAAGGATATGCTCACCTGCTACAGGTACAGGGGAGGGCATGGGAGTCTGTTCCTTACCTCATCAAGGCTCTGCGTGCAGGTCAGCTATCGGTCCGGAATCTGATCGTACTGGGCTGGATCAATGTCCCTGCAGAAAATCGACCGACACTGGACCTGTGCCTGAAACACGATCCGAATGATGGGTATGCTCTGCTGGGACTGGCCAGAATTGAGCATTATCACAATCAGACCGAAGCCGCGTGGAAGGCAATTCAGAAATGCGTGGCACTGCTTCCGGAGAATGAAGAAGCCCAGGCCTTGTATGGAGAACTGCTCCTGGAGCGAAATCAGTTCCAACCGTTTCTAAAATGGTTCGAAACCCTCTCTGATCAGTCTCGTCAGCATCCCGATATTCAATATGTTGTCGGGAAATGGTTTGAACTGTGCGGAGAACATCTCTCCGCTGCTGCCTGGTATCACGCCTGCATCCGGTCCAATCCAGATCACCAGGATGCCCTGTTTCATCTCGGGAACATTCTTGTTCGTATCAATCAGCCTGAAATCGCTCAGCAGATCCTTGATCGAGTGGCTCTGCTGGAAAAACTTTCGCTCATGATTGGGAATCTTCATGACAACAACCCTCAGGAGCATCCGGAATGGATTAAGGAGGCGGCAGCTTTTACTGCTCAACTCGGCAGAATTGATGAGGCTGCCGGCTGGACAGAAGCGTTACTGATTCTGGATCCGCTGGAATTTCAGGCAGAACAGAACCTGTTCACATTCAATCAACAGAGAGCCAGCCTGCCGGCACTGCGAACCTCGCTCCCCCCTGAATTCCTCTCAAACAGGTCTGACTTTCTTCCCGATCCTCCCCCGGCGCCAAAAGCATCAGACCTGAAGCAAAACTCCAATTTGGCATCTGAATTCACCACACCACCTGCAAAGATTTCTTCCAGGATTCATTTTGAGGATCTGGCTGAACAGACCGGGATGCAGTTTCAGTTTTACAGTGACCCTCATCACAACGCTGGCGGGTTTTACATGTATGAAAGCATGGGGGGAGGGGGAGCCTCCAGCGATTATGATCTGGATGGGTTTCCCGACCTGTACTGGACGCAGGGTTGCGTCTGGCCACCGGGAACAGAATCCGGATACAACGATCAGCTCTTTCGAAATCAGGATGGTCAACGATTTGAAAATCGTACGGTCGAAGCCGGGATTGAAGAATTGGCCTTCAGCCAGGGAGTGGCTGCTGGAGATTTGAACGGCGATGGGTTTGAAGATTTCTATGTTGCCAACATTGGCTCGAATCGGATCTTTTACAACAACGGGGATGGTACATTTTCACCTGCTGATCCGCCGGAATCTGCTCCCTCCTGGACAGCAAGTGCAGCCATTGCCGACCTCAACGGCGATGGCCATGCTGATCTTTATGACGTCAATTATCTGTCTGGCGAAGACCTGATGACCAGGCTCTGCAAAGGTGCCGGCACGAACCACAATTGTCGACCTTCCTACTTTCTGCCCGCACAGGATCAGATTTTCCTCAATAATCAGAGTGGCGGATTTGTGAACCTGACAGAAACATCAGGAATCAAACTTCCGCAGGGGAATGGACTGGGAATCATTGTTGCCGAACTGGATGGAGTTCCTGGCAATGATCTTTTCATTGCGAATGATTTCGTGCCGAACTATCTGATGTTGAATGAAGGCTGGAAGACGACTGGCTTAAAGTTTTCGGAACAGGCGATTCCGCGGGGTATCGCATTTGACCAGGATGG
>JAGQQT010000117.1 GCA_020426065.1 Planctomycetaceae bacterium
TTCCGAACAGGGAATTGAGCATCGGAGGAACGTTGGTTTCAAGGACCACTTCGTGCAGATGGAAGTCCTTGACCACTTCGATGTCCTTGCGGACTTTGAATGTCTCGCGGATTTGAGGCAGCAGGTCGAGCACCTCTTCGATGTCTCTGCCGGCACTGGCTCTTAATCCGGCCACCATTTCATGAGGCGAGTTGGCATCCTCATGGCGAATGCGTCGGGCATCAAAGAAGCCATCCAGCACACCCAGGGCGATTCCGTCGTTCAGGATTTTGATGGTCTTTCCCACTGCCTGTTTGGCGGCGGTTTTCTGGGCCGGTTTCAAGTCTTCCTTGCGATCGATTTTGATCCCCGCGACCTGTTCGTAGGCGCTGAGAGTTTTCGTAAGACGTTCCTGAACACGTTCGTCCAGCGGATAAAGCATTGTCCCGAAGCCCATCGATTTTTCAGATGGGCTCATGACGTGAAAACGGGTTTTCTGATCAGCAATGGAACGGATGGTTTTGTCTACTGTGGTCCCCTCAATTCCGGAGACCAGCAATGTTCCGACGCCATTTTTCTTTTCCTGATCTGTCACCCAGCCCGCATCCAGAGTCGCCACTTCAGCATACAGGTCCTCAAACTGTTTCAGTCGATTGAGTGCCAGCAGTTTGCGGTATTCAAATTCCTCGACCGATTCCGTCGACTTCTTCTTGATACCTGAGATGACATTTTTCCGAATTTCAGCCAGGCTTCCCCGGCGGACTTCCATTCCCGTCGCATCGTGCCTGATGATCACACCCGCATCGAAATCCCTGTCGATCAACGGGCTGACTGTGGGCAGGACTTCAGGTGGTTTGGGATCGATAATATTCCGCAGCCCTTCGGGGGCAAACAGCGCGTAATCCTTAGAGATCTTCATGAAGCCTTCAAAGGCATTCGAAAGTGAATACACATCCCGCGCGATCGGCTTCTGGGCAATTCCGAAGGAATCGACGTTGTTGCGGAATGCGGCAACCGAGGTGATCGGGAAGAAGGGGCGGTAATACTCGCCGGTTTCCTGATCGAAAAACATGTCAATCCGAACCGGCTTTTTCCGATCGACCCCTTCCAGGAAAAGCTCGATGCTTTCGGCGATTTTCTCATTCCAGATTTTTTTCCGGTCGGCCAGATCATCCACCATGTACTCGACATCATCGAGCAAACGGTCCGCACTGATGATCATGAATGAGATCTTGTTTTCCTGATCACCGTCTGCAGCGGTCAGGCAGGCTGGTGCCATCAACAGCACACAGCAGGCCAGTACGGCACTGATGGCACGGAATGAAAGAAAACGGACCGATGGGGACAACATCATATAATAGCTCACAGTTGAATTTCTGGGGCAGGTTGGACCGGTCATCAGTCGAAACGGAGACTCAATCTGCCTGAGGACTATGAATTCAACGCAGTTTAGGCAATCACGCCGATTGGGGAAAGTGCACTCTGCCACTCAGCAGCCTAAGCTGATGTCTTTGGGCGATTTACGAGGAGTTGTGGACATCAGGTCAGTATTTGATTGGCCTGGAGGGATGGCCGAATGATCACTTTTCAGGTGGAGCTGGTGTCTCCGGCAGTCCCTCGATCAATCCCAGAATGGCTGAGCATTGATCGGTCGGGGAAAGGTTTCGGGACTGGCAGGCTTTCCAGAATTCGGCTGCTTTGCCTTTCAATGCCAGACGGGCTCCGGCCAGTCTCAAAGCAGTTTCCTGCTCCACGGGTGAATCGATAGAGATGATCCATTCCAGGATCTGCAGTGGAGTTCGCTCAATCAGCTGATCGGCCAGCTGGAGTTCTGAGACCGGCAGCACCGAGCTGTCAGTAAATGCTTTAAGCTGGTCCCGGGCTTCGGTCATGCTTCCTGCTGCCAGCAATCGCTGGACTTCCTCTCGCAACTGCAGTGCAGAGTGAGTGCTGCCTGCCTCCGGGTATTTTTTCTGCAGGGTTTCCGTCTCCTCGGACAGTTGAGCTGTTTTGAGAGCGTAGAGCAGTTCCGTAGCAAAGTGATCCTGAATGAGCGTGTTGAGATTACTTTGTGGAGTTGCCAGCTCACCTGCCAGAACGGCTTTGGCCAGTGGGACCCCCAGATTCCATTGAATCGCCAGGTCGAGAATGGTTTTCTCGGTGTTGAGACGGCGTTCACTGAATTCGGTCAGGCTCATAGCATTGTTGCGATAAGTGAAAAATGCATTGCGTGTGGCCAGTCCACCTTCCAGCTTGTAGTCGGTCTGGAGTCGTGATTCGATCGTGGACCGGTTCTGTTCAATGCTCTTGATGAATGTGTCGACAGCAATGGATTCGGGACCAAAGCTGCTGGCAAGCTGGAGAGATTTCTGGACCTGTTGCCAGGCTGCTTCCGTGGATCCGGCTTGAGACAGAAAGCGGGTGAGGAGCAGCCTGGTGAGCAGTTCTGTCTTGGCCTTTGCGTGAGGGAAGTCGAATTTATGGCTGTAGATTTCCGGAAAATCTGGAATCATTCCGGCAGCCGGTGCATCTGCAGGCAGAGTTGCGGATAGTTGCTCTGCCAGAGCGGCGGAGTCTTTTGCCGGTGGCAATGCCTGCAGGGCAAAAGCTTTCGCCAGAGTCTGATAGGCTGCGGGGAGCGAACTGAGTTCCCCGGGAATCAGGGCTTCGAGTGTGCCAGGTAACTTCCCGGTACGGACCACATCGGCAGCGACCAGCCCGGTGAGACTTTCACCGGCTCTCTGCTCGTTGCTCATGCTCTGAATCAGCTTGATGGACTGGTTGCGGTAACCCCTGGTTGTGGCCGCATAAACTGTGGCAAACGAGAGCGGGGATTCGAGTGGAAGTTGCGGGAGCCAGTTTTCTGAAGCGGAGATCGAATAGGAATGAGTTTCGATGATCAGTCCGAGTCGAGCGGCAGACTGGGTGACATCCTGAACATCTTCCCGGTTTTCGAGCAGTAAGCGAGCATCTTCATATCGTTCCAGGGCAACCAGCAGGCAACCCAGGGCAATTGCGTGGCGAACGGCATCGCTGCCAGCCTTGGGAAGTGATTCGGCGTATTTGAAGGCTTCATCGGCCAGCTTGGAAGCAGCTTCCCGATCCTTGTTTTCCAGATGAATCCACGCAATCCGGACGAGGGGAGTAATCTTGAAATAGTTCAGGCCGAAGTTGAGTCGGTCGAATGCTTCCAGCTGTTTTTGGGCTCCGGCCAGATCTCCCGCAGCCGCATAAGTTTCGGCAGTCAACTGACGGCAGAACGGTTTACTGCGATTATCACTGCGCTGTAATGCTGCTTCAACAGTGGCTTCCAGCAACTGTTTGCGGAACGCAGCCGGATCAAACGGAGGAGGTGTGTTCTCCGGTTCTTTGTTCTCTTCGGTAGTCTGGTTGGCCGTCTGCTGATTGGTTACCGGGGGATTGTTGACCAGTGGAGGGAGTTCATTCCCTCCATTTTGTGTCTTGTTCTGCTGCATGAAGAAGAAAATTCCCGCCCCCAGCAGCGCCATCACCGCCACGATAGAAAATATCAGGGTCGGGGTGAAAATTGGTTTTTTGGGAGGGGCAACCTCAACTTTTTCTTCTTCGGGGGCAGTAAAAATCGGCACCAGACATTCAGGATTTGGGCATTTGACCTCTTTGCCTGCGGCTGCCGGAGTCCAGAATCCGGCCGTATCACACATGGGGCAGACCACGCGATAAGTGGTTTGCGCAGTGGGCTTTCTTTTCAGGGGAATGATTTTGCGTGGCTGTTTCTTTTCGACATGAAACGGGTCATTGGACTCTGTCGAGGTTGTGGCTGCCGGCGCTGTGCTGGTGGCAGAGGCTTTAGCAGCAGGAGCCTTGGCCGCCGCTTTTCCCGCCCCTGCAGGTGCTGTTTTGGGGCCAGACGAACCATCCATGGCCGCACCACAGAAAGGACAGTCTTTGACGTCATCCTCCAGAACAGATTGCTGGCAAGCGGGGCATACCCTGAGTTCCATAATTCGCTCAGATCATTCCAAAGTGTGTCAAGATGTGGTCAAGAGTGCATTCAGATCTGAATGGCCAGTCAGAACATGATTTGTGATTGCAGAACAGACTTCAGTTCTGACGGGCAGATGTTAGTCTATTATTTCTTGGGAACGGGTCCAAGTACAGAGTGGATCTGTTTGGCGGATTCCCTTCTCCTGAAGTAGAAAGATCAGGACATGTCCATCCAGGAATCAGATCATTCGACCGGAACAGAGTCTTTGAATGTCGATCTGGCAGTGCGGGAACGGTACAGCGGTGCTGCCCGAGAGCGTGAAGAGCTGCTTTGCTGTCCGGTGGAATACAACCAGGGTTACCTGACCCGTATCCCCCAGGAAATCATCGAGCGGGATTATGGGTGCGGAGATCCCTCCCGGCATCTGCATCCCGGAGAAACCGTGCTCGATCTCGGTTCGGGTGGCGGAAAAATCTGCTATATCGCCGCTCAGGTTGTGGGAGCAACAGGTCGAGTGATTGGGGTCGATTGCAATCTGGAAATGCTCTCTCTGGCGCGGAAGTATCAGCAGCAGATGGCTGACGAGTTGGGATATGCGAATGTCGAGTTCCGTCGCGGGAAGATTGAAGACCTGCAACTCGACCTCGATCGACTGGAAGCAGAATTGAGCCAGAGGCCCGTTGGTGATGCTCAGGCCTGGCTGGAAGCGCAGGAACTGGCGGATCGGTTACGGAAGGACGCTCCCCTGGTCGCGGATAACTCCGTTGATGTGGTGGTCTCAAACTGTGTGCTGAATCTGGTTTCAAGACAACGCCGGGAGATGCTGTTTGCCGAGATCTTCCGCGTACTCAAACCGGGTGGCCGTGCCGTGATCAGCGATATCACGTGCGATAGACCGGTGCCCCAGAGATTGCAGAATGATCCACAGCTGTGGAGTGGGTGCATTAGTGGTGCATTCTGTGAACCTGAGTTTCTGGAAGCATTTGCTGAGGCCGGATTGGTGGCCTGTCAGATTCTGGAGCGATCTGAAAATCCCTGGCAGCAGATCGAAGAGATCGAATTCCGCAGTATGACCGTTGCCGCATACAAACCGGTTCCAGCTCAGTCAGAAACCAATGTGGATGTGATCTATCGTGGTCCCTGGCCTCATGTTCAACTGGAAGATGGTCTGGTCCTCACACGGGGCGAGCGGGTTCGGCTCAGTTCGACCCAGGCTGCAATTCTCGGTACCGGGGGGTATCGCAATCATGGAATTCTGATCGGCTCAACTGCTGCAGCGTCTGCAGGTGCTCCGGGAGGAGAACTGGTGGAACTCTCCGGTTTTTCTGCGGATTCCGGTTGCTGTGGTGGCGGTTCCTGCTGCTGAATTTAATTCGTCCTGTTTGTTTGAGACTGGCTCTGCCGGGAATGGCTCACCAGCCCTCATCATCCACCTGGGGAGTGGCAATTGGCGGGAGCTTCTTGCGCGGGCTGGAAGTTCCCTTCTTGTTTTTTTTCTTCTTCCGTGATGTCTGTGAGTATTCCTGTGGAATGTCGGAAAGCTCCTGATCGAACTTGTTGGCCCAGACTCCAAACAGCACGATGCAACTCTGAAGCACAATCCACAGCAGCGGGTTCCAGATGTGATTCAGGAGCACGTAGATGATCACCTTGGGAAGGTACGAGATCATCACAAACGCGTTCGCGATCGCTTCCATCAGTGAGCTGACCATCAGCCGTCTGGTTTGTCGAGCCATTCCCCGGCGTCCCGTTCCGCTTGTCTCAGGCTCTGCTGCCTTGATTTCTCTGACCAGTGCGTATTGCAGATTCCAGTATTTCTCTTCGTAAGTTGGATTTTCGCTCTGGTAGGCAGAAGGATCAGCTTGTTCGAGATCATCAGGTTCGTTGTAAAGCAGACCCTGTTCAACGCTGGTTTGAGAGCGATCAAAACGCACAACCTTGTTGTCTTCATCAGTATTGAACCAGGCCCGCAACTCTGCTCTTTGTAGTTGATGGACCTGATACAGTTTGGCTGCAAACATCCAGAAGAACGCACCGCAAAGCAATGAGAGCAGGATTGTAATTTTCAATGGTGAGAGTGAATTGTTCATCTCAAGACCTGCTCGGTGTTGTGGTTGAAAATCAGAAGGGAGACTGCACAAGTATGCATGTCTTGAGCGATTGGTTCAAGTTGTGGCAACGCAAACGGCTCATTGGTGAGGCGAGTTGCCAATTCGAGTAATATCGTGGAGGATGAACCTCAGGTTTGTCTTAAACAGAAATCATTGCCTTGTTCAGAGGCAAACGGACTTCGGCAGCAGCAGAACTCATCAACTAGAACAGGAAAGCAGGGTATGTCACAACAACCACTGGCCGTTTGTCTGGCAGAGGCATTGAAAACCAGGAGTGCAGCAGGAGTCGACCTGAATCAACTGGTCCGGGAAACAGGAGCCTGGGCGGTGGGACTCTGGAAAAAAGTGGATGAGACCCTTGTGCTGTGTGTCTTTGGCGTTGCAGAGGGGTTTGATCCGGTTGTAGCGGCGGAGTTTGAGGCAGCCACTCAGTCCGTCCCGCTCGATCAGACCCAGTTGGGCATCGTGAACGCAGCCGTATTTGGCCGCCCCGCACTGGCGCGGGCAGAGGAATTGTCCGGCGATTTAAGAAAATCTGCTGGCTGGCTGGGCCGGTTTGGCGCGCGATGCTCCCTCTCCTGTCCGGTGAACAGTCCCGCAGGTGAATTACTGGGGGTGATCGCAGTCAGCTGGGCAGAATCCTGGCAGCAGGAGGATAGTGTCCCTCAACGACTGTTGAGTCTTGCTGACCAGATTGGCCGAGACTGATTCCACGAGTATTACTAGGCTGCTTTGCGACAGCGGAAAGCCACATCCCGGGCAAACAGTTTCGGAAACCACTCCGCCTTTTTGCCACCTTTGAGGGAAACGACATCATCGACTTCCAGGTAACGCTCGAAGAATGCGAGCAGTTCATCGTATTTGAAGAACTGCACATGAGTCGGATCACCGTTGACCCATAATTTGCGTCCCCGCAGAACCTGCCAGCGGTCCTTGATGTGATAGGCCAGGGGAATACTCCCAACCAGGATTCCACCCGGTTTCAGCACGCGCTGAATTTCACCGAATGTGATGGTGGGGTAGGGCAGGTGCTCCAGGACTTCTGCCAGCACGACCACATCGAAACTCTGGTCTTCAAAAGGAAGTGGCTTATTCAGGTTGACTTCGATTGTATCGACGCCGAGGTTCTGCCGTGCCAGGGCCATGGCATTCGTATCAATATCTCCAATGACAACGGTATTTCCGTCTTTGAAGTGTCTGGTGAGAGTCCCATCCCGACCGCCCAGATCCAGAATAGTTTTGCCAGTTCCGATCCAGTTCCTGAACAGCGGAGCCCGGACATCTTCCATGAAGGACTTGCCGATTCGCTTCCCGGTGTCGTGATGCAGTGCATAGACATCACCCAGGGATTGAGGCTGATGACTCATTTTGATTTCCGTCCTTGGTAATACAGATTTTGCCGGCAGCGGAGAGTTGAGCCTGAACTGACGGAGAGGAGAAATGCCTCGGGAACTGCTGTTTGAAGAAAGGTCGATCGGATCTGTGAGCGAAACATAGCCAAACACCTCTAAGTGACCAAGCCCAGTTTTTTGTGGGTTAAGCACCTGGAAGTATCACTGATTGCCGATGTGTCTGATTTGTTGGCACTGTGCCCAAAATCTGTGCTCAGAAATTTGGCGGGTCGTTATGGAAAGGTGATTTTTCCCGAACAAAAACGAAAATAATCTGGATTCTTTTCCATATTCACTCATTGGCGCGGGAGTTGCATAAAAGGCGAGCAGCTAGGTGGTCTGTCCAGCTGGCGAGGTGGGGTCGGATTATTGGGATCCGATGCCGGATAACAGAAGATGAACTGATTTCATGATGAACACCCATGAGTCAAAATCGCGATAGTCGCGATTTTGATATCTTCCCGGACCCGTATCTTCTAGAAAGAGTGAGAATGAATTTCCCGAGATTGTTACCTGCGTTCGCTAACGTCCCGTATTTGCTGCTGGGGCCGCTGGTCCTGGTGGCTGCATTCCTGTTTGCCGCCTCATCGGTACAGGCCATGCAGCCTGAGACCCCGCCACCTGCGGACACAAGTGCTGTAGCTGAAGAGATCGCTGCCGAAGAAGCCCCTGCTGAAGAAGAAGCGGGAGCGGAAGAAGAAGTCCCTGACACACTGGCAACGCTCCGTGGAGAAACAGACATCCTGTGGACTTGCCTGGCAGCGTTCCTGGTCTTCTTCATGCAGGCAGGCTTTGCCCTGGTCGAAGCCGGCATGACCCGTTCGAAAAACGTGGTCAACATCATCATGAAGAACCTGATGGACTTCGGAATCGGTTCGATCACCTTCTGGGCAGTCGGATTCGGTTTGATGTTCGGTGCAAACCCATCCAAGTGGATTGGAACAACAGATTTCTTCGTGGACGGTATGGTTGATGGTGCGGTTGACTCCTGGGAATTTGCATTCCTTATTTTCCAGACTGTCTTTGCCGCAACCGCTGCCACGATTGTTTCAGGTGCCATGGCTGAACGAACAAAATTCAGTGCTTATCTGATTTACTCGATCGCCATTACTGCCATCGTTTACCCAATTTCTGGTAGCTGGGCCTGGGGTAGTCTCTACAACGGTGGTGGCTGGTTGGAAGACATGGGCTTCATGGACTTCGCAGGTTCAACCGTTGTGCATTCAGTTGGTGGCTGGTGTGCTCTGGCTGGTGCCATCGTGATTGGTGCCCGCAAAGGAAAATATACTTCCGATGGTCAGATTGTTCCGATCATGGGGCATTCGGTGCCACTGGCTGCTCTGGGGGTCTTCATTCTTTGGCTCGGCTGGTTCGGTTTCAACCCTGGTTCTACCACTGCAGTTGGTGGTGGAGAACTGGCTCGTGTTGCTGTTACGACGAACCTCTCGGCTGTCGGTGGTTGCGTATCAGCCATGTTGTTGTCCTGGATTCTGTTCGGTAAGCCCGATGTGAGCTTTGCACTGAACGGTGCTCTGGCAGGCTTGGTTTCGATCACAGCTCCCTGTTACAACGTTGGCCCACTGCCAGCATTGATCATCGGTTTAATCGGTGGTGTGGTTTGTGTGTTCTCGGTTCTGTTCTTTGACAAAATTCGAATCGACGACCCTGTGGGGGCCATTTCAGTTCACGGTGTATGTGGTGCCTGGGGGACAATCGCTTGTGGTCTGTTTGCTCAGGATATCTACGGAGGTGGTGGAGACGGGCTGTTCTATGGTGGTGGAGCGGGTCAGCTGATTACCCAGCTGATCGGAATTGGTGCCTTCTTCGCCTGGGCGTTTGGAACATCGCTGATCATCTTCCTGTTGATCAAAGTGACGATTGGATTGCGAGTTTCCGAAGAAGAGGAGCTGCGAGGCTTGGACATTTGCGAGCATGGCATGGCGGCCTATCCTTACCTGCAGAGCCTGGAATCCGCATGATTGCTCGACTGAGGGGTTCGGGATTAAGGGGGCGATCTCTTAATCCCGACCGCTCAACTTGTTAGAATGATCCGTAGCACTCGAAAACAATCCAAATATCGAACATTAACGCCCTGAATGAATGGGAATCAGACATGAAGAAAATTGAAGCAATTATCCGTCACTTCAAGCTGGAAGATGTGAAAACCGCTCTGGTCGCAGCCAAAATTGAGGGGATGACCGTTGCCGAAGTGCGTGGTTTTGGTCGCCAGAAAGGCCACAAAGAAACCTACCGCGGTGCAGAATACGTGGTCGATTTCATGCCCAAAGTGAAACTGGAAATCGTGATCGCCGATGATCTGGCAGCCAAAGCCGTCCAGGTGATCGCCGATGCTGCCCGCACCGGAAACATTGGAGACGGAAAGATCTTCGTTTCCGATGTAGAACAGGTGATCCGC
>JAGQQT010000118.1 GCA_020426065.1 Planctomycetaceae bacterium
CTGCTCCCTGATCGCTTACCGGATCACTGAAGACTGACACGAAGAAAAACGCGGCTCACTCAGTGAGCCGCGTTTTTCGTTTTAAATACCTGTCAGACAGTAACCATAATGCTTGTTAATTTCATGAGTAAATTAGATGATTAAATACCTGAAACTTCCAAGCTGATCAGTCCTGTGTTGCTTCAGAATCAGGACCTCTATACCCCCAAAGCTGTTCGTGAGCGCATACATTCAACACATATCCCAATACCTTTTTGAACTTTATGAAAATCTATTTGCACTCTTGAGATGGGCTTCCCGAGAAGGTATGCTAAATAACTCTAAGCTGCGTGAGCGGCGTAACTTCATTTCAGATTTTTAATTCATTTCCGAGACTGTCAAAGATCGTGTCGCCCGAAAAGTCAGGCGATTCACTGGGAATCGATACCAATATTCTAAGCGGCTTTGGGCACGCCCATGACGACTATGATCGGTTTATGAGGGCCTGCCAGGATTTTACTGCGCGCAGTTATTACCGCGTGCGTGAATGGTTTACGAGGGAATTTGTGTTTCTGGCACCGCAGGATCGCGAAGATGCCATGCACGAGTTTTATCTGTCCCTGTCTCGCTGCATTCTGTCCGAGTCGGTCCAGTTTCGAATTCGGGAATACAAGCAGACCGGTGAAGACGGTATCGTTCAGTTTAAGAGATACCTGAGGAAAGCAGCCCGTAATGCCGCTCATGAATTTTCCCGCAAACGCCGTCGATATGACATAAAATATGACGAAGATGAACTGATCGAAAAAACGACCGGCTATTATGAAGTTCTGCTGGAAGACGACCTCAAGGTCCTTCTGGATGAAATCCAGAAAGTCGCCTCAATTACTCCACATGAGTGGGCGATTTTTGTTAATTCGCTGGATGCTCCCGCAACAAAGGTGATGAAATCAATGGATCTGAATTCCATCCAGGCAGTTCACGCTGCCAACACGAGAGTTCGCAGAAAGATGGAAGCCAACCGACACAAAATCATCAAGCAGCATGGCTTCAGTGGTGAATTGATCCTGCACGATGCGATCGTCTTGTCAAACCTGGCACCAAAAGGGAACTGGACTTCCAGCCGGGTAAACGACATCACCTCAAAATCTGTAGAAAATAAACGTTAACCAAAGACATGAACGATTCGAAAGGCCGCCCTCAGGACACTCCCTCTAAAGTTGCATTCGTCCAACGGCTCTACGATCGTCTGCTTTCTCAAGGAGGACTCGATCATGAAATTGAGCTTGGAGATGAGCAGCAACTGGCTCCGGAATTGTTGAGGGATTATGAAATTCTGAAACTCCTGGGCGAAGGAGCGAATGGAAGAGTCTATCAGGCCCGCCACCGAACATTGAATAAACTGGTTGCCATCAAGGTTCTTAAGGCGAATCTTTCCACTTCAGCCAGCAGCAAGCGGAGATTCCTCCGGGAAACGGAAGCCAGTGGAGCGGTCTCGCACCAGCATCTGATTAAGGCTCTGGATGCACGCTACGATGATGGCTGTGGCTATATTGTCTTTGAGTATCTCGACGGAATTATCCTGAGTGATTTTCTAAGACATTCCAGCCCTCTCCCCACAGGAGCGGCCTGTGAACTGGTCCGCCAGATTGCAGAAGGACTGGACCATATTGATCAGGCTGGCCTGGTCCATCGCGATCTCAAGCCATCCAATATTCTGCTCTCACGTTCGAGTCAAACTGCCCCAGATACGCCGAGGACGATTGTCAAAATTCTCGACCTGGGGCTGGCGGCATTAACAGATCGAGCTGATGAAGAGTCTTTAACACAGGCAGGACAAATCCTCGGCTCGATGGACTACATAGCGCCAGAACAGATTCAGGACAGCCGAGGGGTTGATATCCGGGCCGATCTGTATTCTCTGGGCTGCGTGATGTATGAACTGTTGAGTGGCAATGTCCCCTACTCTCATATCAAACCCACGCTCGGCAAACTGCATGCTCATCTGTACGAATCCCCGCCGGATCTCAAAGCCTTTCGGCCAGAGTTGCCACAGGAATTGTGTGAACTGGTCGGTAATCTGTTATCAAGAGAGCTTGATGCCCGTCTCCAGTCTCCACAGATTCTGATTTCACGAATCTCTCCCTTCTGCGATTCGAAAGAACTGGAAAATACTTTCGATCAATATCTTCATCTCGCAGAGACAACAGGAATTCTTTCGAAAGAGACCTCCCTTGCAGGAAACACCTATACCCAGTCAGTTCTTTCTGTTTCAAGAGCTGACAAAAAGACTGCAAAACAAAGAAATTTCTTACTGCTGGGTTTGCTGGCAACGGGAATTTTGGTCACAGTCGCTTTGCAGAACCTCCCTGTCCGAGAGAACAAAGCCTCTCTTCCAGTCCAGTTGAATGAGCCAGACATTGACAATTCTCAGGCCCCTTTGCCTGTTTCTCGCTATCTTTATTTTGATGGCGTTGATGATGCGGTAAAAACCCCCATCCTGCTGGATTCCGATCTGACTTATACGATGGAGGCCTGGATCACTCCCGCAGCCACGCTCGACCATCGCAAAAAAGAGATCATCTCCAATGCAGAGACAGCCGGGATTTCAATCTTCAGCAAAGAAGATCGTAATCTGTCGTTCTACCTGCACGATGGAAACTCCTATAACAACGTTACGATGGAGAATGCCTGTACTCCAGGGAAAAAGCTGCATCTGACCGTCACATACAGCGGGATTGGAATGCAAATGTTTGTGGACGGTCGTCCGAGCGGAGTGGAAGTTCCTGTCCGTTCCCGCCATCGGGCATCTCCCTTGCCATTGTATCTGGCGGCAAATCCTGATCCCCTGCTTGCAGGACGTCACAAGGAAACTTTGCGAGACTGTTTTCCCGGAATCTTTCATCAATTCCGCATCCGAGAAGGTGTGCATTATCGCAGCCAGTTTATTCCCGAGCAGGATTTTACTCCTGATGACCAGACGCTAGTGCTGTACCGGTTTGATTCGGGGAGCGGTGCTGTCGCTAGAGATTTGAGTGGGCATGGAAACGATGGCGAGATTCTGGGGGCCAGGTGGCTGAATCCAGAAGACCTGACAACCGAACTGTTGAATCCATCATTCGAGTGGATCGCTGGTGCCCCAGAGCCAGCCATCGCTCCTTTTGATCATTCCCAGGCCTTAAAACATCAACAGGAATGGGCAGAATACCTGAAAGTTCCTCACCATCTTTTGCTGAATGCAGGGCAGGAACAGATTGAGTTCACTCTGATCCCTCCCGGTGAGTTTCTCATGGGCACCGAAATCGAAATCATTGAGCGCCTCATTCCACAGCTACCCCCCCAGGGTGGCTTTCGATGGCAAACCATGATGAGAGCCGAAACTCCGTCTCATCGGGTCATTATTTCTAATCCTTTTATGATGGGTCGATACGAGGTCTCAAGGGGGTTGTATCGTATCTACTGCATTGAAACAGGCACTGCTTTTCCGGATGAAGATACGGACACTGCAGCCTCAGATTTTTCGAAAAATCAGCCCAAAGTTAATGACCTAACAGATCAGCACCCAATAACCGGGATTCCCCAACCGGAGATCAAGCCATTTCTGGACTGGTTACAACAGCTGGAATCTTTCCGTGAATATGAAGTCTTACTGGCAACAGAAGCCGAGTGGGAGCATGCCTGTCGTGCAGGTACAACAAGTCACTGGAACGGCACAACAGACTCTGCTCCAGAGAGCCTGGGATGGTTCAGCGAGAATTCAGGCAGACAACTCCAAGCAGGCGGACTGAAGACTCCAAATGCCTGGGGCCTGTATGACATGCATGGCAATGCCCAGGAATGGTGCCGGGATTACTATCGAGATTCAGGGTACAATCAAACTGTAAGAGTGAATCCGGAGATGGGCATGACAGATCATTTTATCAACGTCCGTGGAGGCCACTACAACCTGCCATCACTCTTAGGCCGCTCTGCAAGTCGTGCACCACTGCCAATCGATACTCGATCAGAATACACCGGCATCAGGCTGACGCTCAAATTTCGTAAACTGCCTGATTCCTCACCGGCTGCAGATCAGTAGCCAGGAGAAATCGGCAGACACGTGCTTTAGATGCGTCGTTTCAGCATGCCATTCAACTGGCTGACGAGGAAGCTGAGATGGCTTGAAGGTTTTGCAGAAAACCTTCTCTCAGCAGTTTAGCTATTCCTTCGGCATACATCAGATGCCGGATCGCACCGACATAATGCCGTGAAGGGCGATCATTCAGCGGCCCTTCCAGAAAAACGGAATACTCTTCCGGCAACAGTTCCACCCCAAAGCGACTGCTGCACAATGCGTAGAGTGTCTGTTCAATTCGCCAGAAATGACCGATCACATCGGGCAAACCCAGAAACTCTTCAATCCAGTCCAGATTCAGGGAATCCCGGTGAATCACGCCCAGACCAGAATTAAATCGGAGAATTAACTCGAAACCACATTCCCGCTGCACCACATCTGGAGAAACCGTATAGGCGGTACCGACATCTGCATTGACACTGTTCAAGGTGTAGGCAGGATCTTCAATCCGACGCAGAAGTTCTTTGGGCTCCGCATAAAACAGCACATCACTGTCCAGCAGGAGCATCCGCTCAGTCTGTAATTCGTGGCGAAAATCAAAGACTTTGGGGGCGAGATGATTAGTTTTTCGAAACTCCAGGCAGCGGGGATATTCCTTCAGCTCTTCCTGCACAACGCGATCTGAGTCTGTTCGGCTGATAATGCGAGCGAGCGGAAAGTGGTGCCGGAGCTGATCGCGAATCTCATCATTGAGCGAGCCATCATCATGAATGCACAAGCCGTAACGACGTCCCGAGTTCACGTAAAAGGACTTCAGTGCCCACAACAGGTTAACCCAGTCATTGGCGGATGTCAGAACATGAATCTCACAGCAATCCGTTTGATCTGCTTCAATGGGATGAGTCTTGAGGATCCGGGACCGCACCACGTCCCGATACCACGCCGCCCTTAACCCATGCTGCAATCGGGTTTGAATCTGATAGCGAAGTCTACCAATCACGAATGACAATACTCTTTCAGGAAGCAGTTCTGTCTTGAATTCACAGAACCAGAAGTTCTATATCATTTTCTGGAGTTGATTGCGTAACCGGCGTCTGACTCGATAACTGAATGCTCTTCGCTGCTCGTTCTTCTGAACAGCATCTTCTATCCGCGTCTTGAAATTCTGTGCATACTCACTCACCTCATGATGCATACGTTCACAAACTGCACTCAAACGCGAACGATCCATCGTCTGGGCACGTTCAATCGCTGATCCCAGAAGTTCCGGCTGGTCGTGAGCAACCATCAAATCTGTCAGACCTGCCTGCTCCAGCAGGAACTGAGTTTTCTTTGTATGCACAATCGGTACGACAGGTGTCCCTGCCTGGATTGCGAAGATCACTGCATGAAACCGCATGGCAATGACCAGCTCCGCTCGGGAAGCCCCCGTTGGATCAAACTCACTGATTCCATCACAGGTGGCAATGTGATGGATCACGTCTCTGTCATCTTCCTTGCCAAAGCAAAGAGGCCACGCCCAGGGGGATTCTACGTTCTTGAAAGCACCGCGCCATTGCTCAATATCTATTTGACGTACCCCTCCAGGCCTCAGATTGATGGCTGTCCCATGGCGTCTGCAGGAAGGAAAGTGCATTGGATACAGCCAGCTCAGATCTGGTGCCAGGTCAACAGCAGTTACAGGTTGACGCACATTCCTGAGGCTTTCCGGATCACGTACCCAGATATGCCCACCCGACTCCCGAATGACGCTCATTTCCTGCTGAAATTCCTGAAAATCACTGACTCCAATCCCCGCACAGAAAACGGGAATCCGAGCTTTGTTGATCCAGTTCCTCATCCTGAAAAACACACCGCCCACTCGATTGGCTACACTCCCACCGCCAATCAATACATAGTCGACCTGATCCAGTTGACTGATTTCGGGCACTTCCATGTGCGGACGAAAGATCAGCTCGTGATCGCTCAACCAGTTGCGAATGCAGCTTTCAAGCCGATCATCCCCAGCATTACGCTGGTTATAATAACCAAGCACCAGCCCTCTCATTGAGACCCCATTCTCAATTGACTTCGCTGCATTATCCAGTCGTCCTGGCAGATTTACGGAACAGATTTCTAACCGCGCGAACTGGTTTTAACATGACCTCTGCGGTGACCGGACCTATCCGCTTGGATAATGCATCTACCAGTGCTGACTCTGAATAACGATAAGAACCCTGTGGATCCAGTCGGTGCAGAAGTTGAATCCCCTGCCTCACCACTGGAGAGTTTCCCTGTCGAGCGGCACTAAGAATGGCTGGAGCCAGCCGAGCACAATATGCCTGCCGCCGGCTTTCATGAAATTCATAGACAGGATTCGATTCCAGGACTTCACCCAGCCTGAGTACCTGACTGAGTGAATCTTCCGCTGTCATTTTCAGCTTCGTAATTCGCCCCGGACGATCATCGTGACGATGGTTATACAGCAACTCGTCCGAGTAATGAATCCGCATCCCGGCTGCGGCAAGACGAACATGAAAGTTCCATTCCTGTCCCCGTTTGATCATTTCATCAAATCCGGAAACCCGCTCCACCAGTGAACGACGAATCAAAGGACCTTCTGTCGATAACCCCTGCCCCAGGCAGAAGAGAAAAGGATCTTTTCCTTCTGGACACCCAATCTGACTTTTTTTGGGTCGGAGTGGCTTCCCGTCTCCAAAGATATTCCCCTTGCAGAAAGTCAGGTCAGCAACATTCTGAGACAAAATGGGGACCTGTCGTTCCAGCTTTTCTGGCAATAACACATCATCCGCATCGAGATACTGAATAAACTCGCCGGAACTCAACTCGAAGGCACGATTTCGAGCGGCGCAGGCTCCCTGATTGGGGCCAGCCTCATAGCGAATCCGATCTCCGTAGGATTTCAGCACTTCCACACTGTTGTCTCTGGATCCATCGTCCACAACAATCACTTCCACATGGGGATATGTCTGCTCGAGCGCACTTTCGATGGCCTCAGCGACAAACTGCTCGCCGTTGTAACAGGGAATCAGAATACTGACGAGTGGGTTGTTGTTCATCTTCTCTTGAAGAAATAGTCGTGACGAGTCAGTTTCTCTCCGGGACCATAGTAATCCCCCAGAATCTCCATCATCATCTGCAGTCGATCCTCATTCTGAATTTCGATCAACATAAATTCGGGTGCGGATTTTGCAAAATCCAGTCCATTCAGAACCTGGATTTCAAAGCCTTCTACATCAAGAGAAAGAAACGTCAGTTCCACCTGATGTTCATCCAGAATTGATTGCATGGTTCGAGCGGGAACGTCTATCTTTTGACCACTCAGATGATAACGTTCCAGCATCTGCTGACGGCTTTCCAGTTCTGAATTCTCGTAAGCCCCATCGGTCCAGGTTAAATCATGACCATAGCAGATCGAAACGGTTGAATCCGGGTAATCAAACGGAACCATGGCTGCATGAATACAGTTGGCCCGTTTTCGAAACTTTTTGCATTGTTGAAATTCAAATGGATTTGGTTCAACCAGAATCCCTTTCCAGCCTTTCACGCGATCCAGAAAATAGGTATTGCTGCAATGAAATCCATCCAGGGCTCCCGCCTCCAGATAAGTTCCATGTGAGGGCAATCGGTCCTGCAGCAAAGAATCGATATTGTCGCGCGCCCGCATCGTGTAGCGTTTCCAGCCAGTTACCTCAGCGAGAGCTCGTTCCTGACGGGATTGCAGAGAATGAAGTTTATTTCTGAGTTTTTGTGGCAGAACACTCATCGCCGATAATCGCTTACAAATTGTGAACCAACTGATTTGGAAATTCTGCTTTTACTTGCGGGAACCAGACTGACTTCGGGAGTCTCCGCAGCTTTCCCGCAAATCGCCTCGGCCAGTGCCTGACTGAAGACCCGGGCTCCGCGATCGGAAAGGTGAGTCAGGTCTGCATAATTCCTGTCTGCATCCTCGACCGCAGCGCAGACATCGATCAGATCATCCTGTTCTACGCCTGGCATCTGGAGAAAGATCGTTTCGGCCCGTTCGGCGATGGCTTCCCGTTGAATCCCGATTTGATGTTCCCGATACCCCGGGTGCGTGGGCATTCGCATCAGCTTCACATCCACACCAGCTGACAGCAGATCACGCACCAGACGCTCAAATGCCTGCAGGTTGGCTTCGATCCGGGACTCATTCAATTCCGCCCCCAGTTCCTGCAAGGCAAACTCAGCCTGCTTGCGGTTAAACTTGTCTCGTCGAGGATGATATCCAGGCCCGACTTCACGCTCGAAAGGGGGCTCATTTGAATGGTTGGCAGCCAGCAGTTCGTGGAACAGCTTGTGATAGCGGGTCCCATTGAAACGCTCCAGAGCAGCCGCCTCCAGAAAATCCCAGCCGGATAAAGGAAGCTCTGAGACATTCAGCCCCCACTCCTGAAATTCCCGAAAGTCCCCCGCCCGCAGCCCGATTGTATTCTGATAGATTGGCACGCTGGATACTTCGATCACCACAATCCGCGCCTGAATGACCTGCTCCCAGTGTTTTCTCAGTAAAATTTCCGCGAACTCATAATCCAGTCCGCTCTCTGCGAGGGTAACTGCCGGAACCGGAAAGAAAATCGGATCCACACCTGAGCGGACATGCTAGGAACCAACCACAACGATCTCAGGGTGCTTTTCATGCAAAGCCTTTACGGCAATTTCGCGATACGTGGGCTCGTGCTTCCATTGCCCCAGCTTTCCTACTACCTCATTTGCCAGCAGCGCAGTAACAGCCACACAGCTGAGCGAAAACAGGAACCACTGCCATTCGCGTTTTACAGATTGTTGCGTCGATCCACTCATCAGAACTGGAAGTAAATGAACTCCGAGCTGCGAAATACTCCGCACAGAATCAGAATCGCCACTCCCAGGCAATACGTGACCAGCCTCATTCCACGGCTCTGGAAGACGGATCTCTCTTCCGTTGAGATCGCTTCCCGCATCAGATCAATCAGGATCGTCAATCCGCCAAATAGAAATACGGTCAGCAGCAGCGAGTGATCGATCGGAGCGGAAATGTCCAGCAGATTCCTCAACGCTACTTTCACGTGCTGCATTCGTTTGGCGAAAAACAGCAGCCAACCGAGACAGGTCAGATGAAAGAAGAAGATGATCGCACCGTAATGAATAATCCAGGTGGGCACTTTCAATGCCTTCCAGAAGGTCTCCATCGGTTTGGCCAGTAACCGGTAGACAATCAGAATTGTGCCGTGAAACAAGCCCCAGAATACAAAGTTCAGCGCCGCTCCATGCCACAATCCCCCCAGGAGCATTGTCAGCATCAGATTGCGGTACATCGCCACCTGCCCGCCGCGGTTTCCCCCCAGCGGAATGTAGAGATAATCCCGCAACCAGGTGCTCAGACTGATATGCCACCGTCTCCAGAAGTCGCTCGGACTGGTCGCGAAATAGGGCTGATGAAAGTTCCGCATCAGTTCAATGCCCATCATCTTGGAAAGCCCGCGGGCAATCAGACTGTAACCCGCAAAGTCTCCATAAATCTGATACGCAGCCGCATACAGAATCAGCAATACATTAAAACCTTGGTATCGACTTGGATCGTTGAAATATGGGCCTGTGTAAATCGCCATGTTCTCCGCCACGACGAGTTTCATGATGTATCCATACAAAATAAATCGAAGTCCCTGGCGGACCTGCGAATACTTGACCACCCTGGGTGTTTCAATCTGTG
>JAGQQT010000119.1 GCA_020426065.1 Planctomycetaceae bacterium
TCGAATCCGGCCCCGATTCGAGGCGGCCAGCTGCTGCATCAGAAAGTTCTGCAACCGGGCCAGCTCTCCCGAAGCCTGCTGCCCTGCCAGCTGTTCCTGCAGCCCTTTCCGCGAATCCACAAAAAACATTTCCGTGATTTCATAGTCACGGGAAAGGTGTTCTTTCCAGTCCTCACGAATATCCACATCGCGATCAGCATGGGTCTGGACGAACACCAGTTTGCAGCCGGTGGCCGAATCCCGCAGTTCCTGCTGAACATTGGCCGAGCGATATTTCTGCTGCGTCGAGGTGTAAATCAGAATGTCCGAATAGGGCAGAAACCGCCGCAACCGCTCCAGATTGCTGGCCGCATCATTTCCCTCGGAGGTATCCGGATCCGGGCAGTCCACAATCACAATGTCTTCCAGCAGCGGGACATTCGTTTCGACGACATCGCAATCTTCTGTCGGCAATTGCAGCAGGTCGAAGTTGATATCGGGATGCACCAGGATCTGCGGTCGAGTTGTTGTGGGGCGTTGCCGGCCGGAGGTGGTCACTTCCTGACCCAGGATGGCATTCACCAGAGAACTTTTGCCAGTCCCGGTTCCGCCAAACATGGCCACGACGAGCGGGAGTTGCAGACGTTCCCGTACGCTGCGGATACGGGGCAGGACCCGCTGCAGAAAGTGTCGAGCCCGTTCACCCGGCTCCCATTGCGATTTCGTGGCGGGCCAGGCATCACAGCGATCTATCAGACGATCGATGTGGGTCAGCATTTCCAGTTGTACCAGGTCGGCGTGTCTCATTTCGCTATCTTCGCAAACCATCAGACCAGTTGCAATTCGGGACCACTCAGGTTTTCTGGCGAGTTTTCCATGCAAAGCTAAGTCAGCGAGACAATTCGCCGTTTGACTCGTAGCCGGAGGCGCAGGAGTTTTTCCCGGAAAAGGACAGTTTGCATTGCCTTCGCCTGCGGCAACGGGTCAAACGATGGTGTCTTGCTGTAGAGAGATACGTGTTGTCAATGTTCTCCTACCTGGGTGCACCGCCCGGAATTCTTCCGAGCCACCCGCTAGGTATTTGAACAACAACTCGGTTCATGTCGACACCAGTGCCCAAAGGGGGCAGAGTTATCTCCCCGCGAAGATCAGCATGAACAGCAGGAAGACGATGAGGCCACCCAGAACCGCGAAGGCAATCTTCCATGCGGACCAGGGACGTTCTCCCATCACCTTACCGGTGGTGGCGTTGATCATGACCTGATAAACCCGGTCCTTGTATCGATAGGAGAGCAGCCAGGTTGGCAAGAGAACGTACTTGAAAGTGATCGCCGAAAACTGGGAATGGATCTGATGCACGCGTTGCCGGTCCCCGCCGATGCGACGACGGACATCCTGCTCAATTGTCTGTTCGATTCGCTGCTTCGCTTCTTTGAATCCAATCGGAAGTTCCACATCGTAGGTGCGGCACAGATAGCCCGCCAGCGATTCCCGCGTGAAGGGAATGATCCCTTGCAGAGGCCACGGTTCAAGACCACGAGTCAACTGGGGTGACATTTTCTGGCAGGCGAGCACCACCACATCATCAAAGAATCGCTGAAACGTTCCTGCCGCATCATACCAGCGGACTCGGGTCACTCGTCGACGATTTTTTCCCACGCCCACGGTGACTCGATATTCCTCGCCCCGCTCCCCTGCGTATTGCACAAAGGTCATTGAGTCAAACGTCCAGAACGGCAGATAGACCCCGTTCAGTTTTCCGGAAACCCCGGCTTTCAGGAAATCGCTGGGAGCAAACCACAAACTCGAAACCCAGTTGGAAACCAGCCGATGGGCCTGATCTTCCTCAATCTTGAACGTCAACACCCCATCCGGTTTGATCCGCTCATCCGTTTCATGAATCTTGTCCAGCTGAATCGGTGAAGCACAATATGGACAATGTGTGCTGGTGAGAGTTCCCTCAAACACCACCGTCCCGCCACACGCATCGCAGTCCACTTCCTTGATGCCCGACGTCTCTGAAAGATCCTCGTGGTTGGACTGCAGCTGTTCGAGCATCTCGAGATAGTCACGCTCAACCAGTTGCTGTTCCTTATCAACACTCAGTTCCTGTTCATATCCACAATAAGGACATTTCAGGTTCTGAGTGCCGATATGAAACACAACGTCAGCACCACACTGCCGACAGGGAAAGATTCTGCCGTCAGCCTGACTGTGTCGGGCCTCGGCCGAAACCGTATCGACGCCAGCCTCCTGCTGCTCTTCGACGTGGTCGCTCATAGGTTGCTCATCAATGAACGTAGGAATCGAAGACGCGAACTTTCTTCCAGTTCGCCTTGTTTTCAGCAATGAACGTCAGGTGGTCTTCCACCGTCTGATAGGCATCATGAGCAGCCTTGTCGGTGAAGTAGACGTGTAGCGAAACATCATATCCTTTGTCATTCACTTCCCGGTTGAATTCCTCCCCCAGTCGGCCAGCGGCAAAGAATTCCACACCGGGGTGATCTTTGAGGTATTTGTGGCAGGCGTCAACCAGCTGATCGCAGGCTGCGTCCGAGGCATCGTTCAGGGTGAAGTAGACAATATGAGCCAGCATGATTGGTCTTTCTTTCAGTCGTTGATGAAATCAGTCAGTTTTGCATTCTGAAAACTTTTGCAGTCAGGTTCAATCGAGGACAGATTCGGAGCGGGAAACCGGGTGGGTGGATGTGTAAGGTTCCCCAGTTCCGCCCTGTCCCCGGCTTGATAGGGACTCATCGGCCCGATACGCTGGGCGGATTGCTTTGTGTCCCGGCTTCACCAGTGCCTGCCCCTGTACAAATTGCACTGATTTCAGCCGGCATAATCAACTAAGATGGGAATCTGACAGACCCATTCAAAAAAGAAACCAGGGTCAATTCAGACGAATACGGAGGCAGAGACCGGATTCCGGTCTCTACCGACTGTTTTCGCGACAAACTTTCAGCACAGGAGTGGAACCATGGGCCTGTTTACGGGCAAAAAAGGGCTGGTTTTCGGGATTGCCAACGATCACAGTATCGCCTGGTCGATCACCCAGAATCTGCAGGCGGAAGGGGCCGATATGGCCTTTACTCATCTGCCGGATAAAGACCCGGAACGTCCCCGCATGGAACGACGACTCCGCAAGCTCGTCGATGACTTCGACCGCTTCATCATGCCGTGCGATGTCACCAATGAGCAGGACCTGGATGCCGTGTTCGCCAGGGCGAAAGAAGAATTCGGCCAGATCGATTTCGTCCTGCATTCGATTGCCTACGCTCCCATGGAAGACCTGAAAGGCCCCGTGCATGCGGTCAGCCGGGATGGTTTCAAACTTTCGATGGAAATCTCCTGCTACAGCCTGATCTCGCTGGCACATCGTGCCCGGGAAATCATGGCTCCGGGCGGAAATATTCTCTCACTGACCTACCTGGGGGGCGAAAAGGTGATTCCTGGATACAACATCATGGGAGTCTGTAAAGCCGCTCTTGAGAGCACCGTCGAATACCTGGCCAGCGAACTGGGGCCGGAAAGTTTCCGCGTGAACGCTCTTAGTGCTGGTCCTCTGAAGACTCTCAGTTCCTCGGCAGTGGGCGAATTTGACCAGATGGTCAAACTGTATTCGGCCTTCTCACCTATGCGACGGAACGTGACACATGACGAAGTGGGCAAAACCGGCATGTGGCTGATGAGTGATCATGCGAGCGGCGTGAGCGGAGAAACCCTTCACGTCGATTGCGGTTACCACATCATGGGAGCACCTCCCCACGACGCTCACCTCGAAGACTGATCTCCTACTGAAGAGGCACCATCATGAAACTGGGAATGCTGAAAACCGCTGCGGGATTGAAACTCGTTGGTGTCAGTGGGGACAGGAAATATATCGATCTGTGCCAGGTCGACTCCTCTCTCCCTCACGCACTGACAGATCTCCTTCGCTCAGGTCGTCTGGCTGATGCACACAAAGCTCTGGAAACCGGTCTGGCAAAAGGTGCGTTCGTCACCGGAGACCTGGGCTGTCCGATTACAACTCCGGAAAAGATCATCTGCATCGGTTTGAACTACAAGGATCATGCTGAGGAAACCAAGGCAGAAATCCCGTTCGAACCGGTTTGCTTCGGCAAGTTTGGCAACACGCTGATCGGCCCTGGAGATCAAATCCGTCTGCCCGCAGTCAGTCAGCAGGTTGATTACGAAGCGGAACTGGTTGTCGTGATCGGCAAGCCTGCTTACCGGGTTTCTGAGGCAGAGGCTCTCCATTACGTTGCCGGATACATGGTTGGCCATGATGTCTCAGCCCGTGACTGGCAGAAAGGACGTCCCGGTGGTCAGTGGCTGCTGGGCAAATCGCCCGATACGTTTGCACCGATCGGTCCTTACCTGGTGACCAGTGATGAAATTCCGGATCCACATCAGCTGAAGATTTCACTGCAGTTGAACGGCCAGACCATGCAGGACAGCAGCACGAGCGAACTGCTGTTCAACATCAATCAGCTGATTGCCCATCTGGCCAAAATCATGACGCTCCAGCCGGGAGATCTGATTTTCACCGGAACTCCGGCAGGTGTCGGCATGGCGAGAAATCCGCGCGTCTTCCTCCAACCGGGAGACAAAGTGGATGTCACAATCGAACATCTCGGGACGCTGTCCAATACCGTTATTCGAGATGAGTAAGAGAATGCACCTTCAAACAAAAAAGCGTCCCAGAAGTTTGGGACGCTTTTTTTATTTGTCACTTCCGCTCAGCAGATTACTTGGAGGCATCCCACCACCAGCGGCCTGGAGCCAGGTTTTGAGCCTGAGCGTTTTCGGCGGCCTGATCGAGCCGGGATGATTCCTGGATGCTGCTCAGGGTGGAGGTCAGGTTGACCTGCACACCGCCGGCAACCTGAACCACGATGTTCTTCCCGTTGAAGACCTTGTGATTCACAACGGAGTCCACCTGTCGGGGAACAGCGTATTGAGCTGGCTCGTATTCACCACGGCTGGCAAATGATCCCAGATCCCAGTTTACTCGTTCAGTGAGTTGCTGCTGAGAGATCAATCCGGAAACGATGGCCAGATCGAAGATGTTCTGCAGGTCGGCGAACACCAGGTCACGACTGGCCAGTTCTTCGAAGTTGTTGGTCAGATTTGAGGCGAACTGACGGTTGTTCTGCTCGGCTGTTCCAGTTGCAACTCGTTCTCCCTTTGCAGTCACGAACTGATTTTCTGACTGGCACAACACAGAAGATTCCTGAATCCGGAAGGCATCGCGATCGGAGCTGTGCAGGACAGATTCACAACGCAGTGAGAGCCACCAGCGGAGAGCATCCAGAGATCCGTTGGCTGCAGCCTGTTCGGCAGTCATCAGCTCAAAGAAGTCGGGGATTTTGGATCCACCTTCGACTTCACCAATTCCAATCAGCTTCATCCGGTAATCGGCTTCGACAATCACGCGAGCAACGCGGGAGTCTTCCGGCACGCCGTAGATCGTGACATTCTGCAGGCCGAGTTTCCGCTGCAGCTGGTTAGCCCAGGAGCGAACGGCCCGAGGTGACAACGCTCCGCGAGCATTGGATTCATTGACGTAGGAAGTGAGTTCCTGCAGACCTTCAGGACGGGGATCGATGGAGCAGCCAAAAATTCGCTGACCTTCCGGCCCGTAAGTTCGCAGCAGGGTGACCAGGTCATCCAGTTGCAGAGTTGGCCATTGAGTTGTTGAGCTGACAGGCATGCCTGCGGCGGTGTATTGCCAGCCGGCAGCCGGTCCAGCAATGACAATCTCACCGGTTTCGGGGTAGATGAAGATGTGTTCGACCCGATACAGACCAGCCAGATTCTTCATGGATTCGACAACGGGCAAGCCACTTTCCATCCGTTCCCGAACAGCCTGTTCCAGCCGTGTCAGCGAAACGACTCGCAGAGCGGAAGGCTGGGACATATCAGTGTTGAGGTCAGCGATGCGGGCAGATTTCGCCAGATCCTGCAGTGCAGAACCGGACTGCTTTTCCATTTTGCGGGAGAGCAGACCATCGGCATCCACATAAATTCCGCCGCCCGTATCAAATTCGGTAATCGTTCCCAGTCCGCCAACCGCTTCCCAGGTCAGAGGTTCGACAACGGTTTCAATCAGCTCGATCAAAGAATCAAAATCGGCGGCTCCTCCACCCAGGGACTTTGAGCGGGAACGGGAGGCAGTCACTTCAGAACGTTCTCCCGATCGGCTCATCCGATTGGTCGTCGCCCGAGCGGCATCCAGTTCATCATGCTGAACCTGGAATTCGGCAATCTGTTTCAGGAGTGCATCCCGCACAGACTGCTCGGTCATACTGTTGGCATATTGCACGGCTGGCTGAAATTCACCGGCCTGCAGATAGGCGGCAACCGTCTGGTCATGTTCTGCCGCACCAGCAAAGGCGGTCAGGAGTGTGCAGAAAGACATTCCGCAAAGCACGCCCGAGAGGAGTCGAGTCAGAATTCTTTGATTTCGTTCGTAGCGCATCACGCACATTCCTCTATGACGAATATCTAGGCCCCATTGGGGACGGGGTTTATGTGGAGAAACAACGCCTCTCGCAAAGCATCCTTGTTAGAATCGTCGCTCAGCCGGGCAACGTCAAGAACTTTCCTGAAAAACAGCCGCTTTCCGCTCCAGCCAGAAAGTTTGTTCGAAAGAATAAGAACAGCCGATAGAATGTCGCGCCCCGGACGGCAATCCCTCCGGGTTAGAACTGTTCTAACAATACAGGCTGACAAATCAACAGTGCAGATCGTGTCAAATAAGACGATTATGCCGGAATTGAGGATCCGATGCCCGAATTGCCTGAAGTCGAGACCATGGTCCGCGGGATCCGCACTACTATTCTGGGCTCCCAGCTGGTGTCATTCAGTGAATATCCCTGCACCCGCAAGCCCATTGTGTATACACCTGCATTTTCCGAGATCAGCCACCGTGTCTCAGGGACCCGCCTGGCCAAAGTCTATCGGAAGGCCAAACGTGTCGTCCTGGAACTCGATTCTCAGGACAGTTTCGTGATCGAACCCCGCATGACCGGCCTGATGCTGCTCGAAGATGCCCCGACACAGGACCATTTACGCTGCTGCTGGACTCTGCTGAAAAAACGAACGGAACATCAGCTCTCTTTCTGGGACCGTCGGGGACTGGGAACGGTATCTCTTTACTCTCCGGAGGAATTCGAGCGGAAACTGGGGCCGGATGTAATCGGGCCAGATGCCCTGGAAATGTCTGAGGAACTGTGGCGGGAACGACTCTCCAGAACGTCACGCGAAATCAAAGTCGCACTGCTTGATCAGAAGTCTGTGGCTGGTATCGGAAACCTCTATGCCAGCGAAATTCTGCATCGAGCCCGGATCTCACCATTTACCAAGGCCAATACACTCACAACGCGACAGATTCGGGCACTGGATCAGTTCTGCCGGGAGATCCTGGAGCTGGCTATCCGTTATGAAGGCTCCACTCTTTCCGATGGCACTTATCGGAATGCCCTCAACAAGAATGGCGGTTATCAGAACGAGCACCTCGTTTACGGCAAAACCGGTGAGCTCTGCACCCGCTGTCGGAAAGTCGAAATCCTGCGGACAGTTCAGGCTCAACGATCCACTTTTTATTGTCCTGGCTGCCAGAAGTCATGAAGTGGTGTCAGTTGGGACCGGAAGAGCCGTTGGAAAATCGTTCGCTTTCAGGCTGCTGCGTATCCAGCCTCCTCCCAGTACTCGCTGTTGGTCATAACAGACAAAAGCCTGACCAGGAGCCACGCCATATTGTGGCTGATCGAATCGAGCGGTGAGAGTGCCGTCCTCGTGGATCGTGATTTCACAATCTGCCGGGGGATGCTGATAGCGGATCTGTGCCTGGCAACGAAAGACCGCAGGCACATCGGCCAGCCAGTTGCAGCGGTCTGCCTTCAGACCGGCACAGGCGAGGTCTTCCCGTAACCCGAGCACAACTTCCCGCGACTCCGCTCGAATCTCAACGACGAATCGAGGTTCCCCGAACGCGATTCCCAAACCTCGCCGCTGACCAATCGTGAATCGTTCGAATCCACCATGCTCTCCCAGGACTTCTCCTTCCGGTGTGACAAAATGTCCGGAGGTTTCCTGAGGACCCCGATAGTCATTGATGAATCGGGCATGGTTATTGTCTGGGATAAAACAGATCTCCTGGCTGTCTTTCTTGTTGGCGGTTTCCAGGCGGGCCGCTCCGGCCAGTTCCCGGATTTCCCGTTTCTCAAAACCGCCTACGGGGAACAGAATGCGAGGCAGCAGGGATCGTTCAATCCCGAACAGCACATAAGACTGATCTTTGGAAAGGTCTCTGCCCCGGCAAAGTTGCGGTTCTCCATCCGGACCACAGATCATCTGGGCATAATGTCCGGTTGCAATTCGAGTTGCTCCCACCTGCTGGGCGAATTCCCATAACCGGCCAAACTTGAGCCAGTTGTTGCACATCACGCAGGGATTGGGGGTTCGGCCGGAGAGGTATTCATCTGCAAAATAATCTTTAATCCTGCCAAAGGCATCCTGAAAGTTCAGAGCGTGGAACGGAATATCGAGCTCATCTGCTACTCGCCGGGCATCAGCGGCATCCGATGCACTGCAACAACCCTGTTTGTGAGCGGGCAGGTTGATGATCGGCAAGGCTCCCGGTTCATCCAGCTGACAGGTCGTTTCCGTGGCGCCGGAGCGCATAAACAAGCCGATGACTTCGTAACCTTGCTGTTTGAGCAGATAGGCTGCAGCAGAGCTGTCCACTCCACCGCTCATCGCCAGTACAACCCGTTCGTTCATATCTTCATCCCACTCCCAGAAACCCTGATCCCAAACATCCTATCTATGAACTGATATGAGGCAACCTGCCAGGCTGATGGCGCAAAAAAAAGCGATCAGACGAATCTGATCGCTTTTTACTCTTCAGGCAAAGAAGAATTACTTCTTTTTGGTTGCCTTTTTTGCTGCTTTCTTGGCAGCTTTTTTCACAGCCTTTTTGGCGGTCTTTTTGACAGCTTTTTTAGCTGTTTTCTTGACGGCCTTTTTGGCTGTTTTCTTGACGGCTTTCTTTGCGGTTTTCTTTGCTGCCTTTTTCTTGGCCACTTGCACTCCTCCTCAGAGCTAAGCTGGTGGCTGGTTTCTCGCTGCTTACCGGGCAAACAAATTTGCGATCAACCATAACCACATGAATGAGTCCATTCCGGAATCATCTCCTTTGATGACCCCGACAAGTCCTGAACAGCAACGACTTCCGATGAGACGAATCAGAGTTATGTCGAATCCGAAACTCAGTCATCCCTGCCACTCAAGGACTTACATAAAACAGCATCACTGTAAGGTTTTGCCAAAATAACGCAAGAGATTTTTCCCGTTCACCAGCACCCCAAACGGTGCCCTCTGGACCTGATGGACAGACGATAAGGAGTGGGCAGGCAGCCTTTCAGGAAGTACAGATTGGAGTGTCGGGAAGCGTTGGTTGTGAAAAGAGTCGCAGCAGTTGACTGAAGTCTTCGTGAGGGCGTCTACCGTGGTTGTCTGCCTTTGACGAGTCGTCTGGTGGAAAAAACTTCAAACATCCCTGTAAATAAGGGAAAAGTGTTTCATTCTTTCCGCTGGCGCAGGCCTGTGGTAACTGCCGGGTTCAGGAGTTGTCCTCCGTGGTCTACAGG
>JAGQQT010000011.1 GCA_020426065.1 Planctomycetaceae bacterium
GAGAGGGAAAGCGGAGAGTCATTCGTCGCCAACCATTCCCCTCCCCGGCTGCGCCGACCCTCTCGAAGGGAGGGTGATTGCAGCTTGATTCGAACATTTAAGAAATCGAACCCGTTCTCAGTCCGCTTTTTAACTGAACTGAAAATCTTCTTCTCGCAATTGCTTTGTCTGTCGACGATAACTCGTCACTGTTCCGGACCAGTTGTTGACAATGTGTCCGGTTTGATCTGTGTACCAGTTGCCACATTTTTCCGTCCAGACGAGTCGACTCAGATTTTCCTGCAACTGGGCATCGTAGCGGGCAATTGCGTCGGATTTGACTTCCATTGATTGAGCCTGCTTCCGCTGCATCGCCTGCAGGCATTGCGTAATCAGTCCTGACTGACTTTCAATCATGGCAATGATGGTGTTGTGTCCCAGATTGGTATTGGGACCATAAAGCATGAACAGATTGGGAAAGGCTTCCGTGGCGATGCCGTAATAGGTTTTTGGCCGCTCTGCCCAGGCCTCACTCAACAGAGCTCCCTCACGTCCAGTAACCTGAAGAGACTTGAGGAACGGGTGCGATTCGAATCCAGTCGCATACACAACGGCATCGACGGGAACAGTTTGATCGGAAAGCTGAACTCCCTCAGCGGTCAATCCCTGTGCTCCTTCCGGGCATAACGTCACATTCTCTTTGGAGAGCGACTGCAGGTAATTGTCCGAAAGCAGGACCCGTTTGCATCCCGCTGGATATTTGGGAATGACTGTTCGCCAGAGAGCCTTGGGCAGTCGACTGCGCATCTTTCTGACAAGTTCACTACGGAATCCCCGGTTCCAGTTGCTCCCTTTACGGTACAGATAAATCAGGTACTCGTGAGACCAGAACAGATACTGACGATACAACTGTGCCAGGCCGGGAACCGTTTTGAACAGAAATCTGGCCGCAGACGAATAAAAGTGATCGTTCCGGGGAGCGATATAATTCGGTGATCGCTGGATGACATAAGTGTGAGCGGCCGTTTTGGCCAGTTCCGGGATGATCTGAATGGCAGAAGCTCCACTTCCAATGACGGCGATCCGCTTCCCGGCCGGATCGAAATCTTTCGGCCAGCGGGCAGAATGGAACGATGGTCCCTGAAACGAATCCATCCCTGGCAGACTGGGAATGGAAGGACGGTTCAACTGACCGACTGCCGAAATCAGGACTCGGGTTTTCAAAGTCTCACCAGACTGCAGTTTTACCAGCCAGAGCTTTTCCGCATCAGACCAGTCTGCCTGAGTCACCGTCTGCCCCAGACGCAGGTACGGATACAGTCCGAATTTCTCTGCACAGTCACGAAAGTATTCCAGCAGTTCCGGCTGGAGCGCATATTTCCTCGTCCAGTCTTTTTTCATGGCGAAGGAATAGGAATACAGCATGGCCGGAACATCGCAGCCGCAGCCCGGATAAGAGTTTTCCAGCCAGGTGCCGGACACATCATTCGATTTTTCGATAATGGCAATCCGCTTGAAACCCGCCTGCAGGAGTTGCCTGCCGATACAGATCCCACTAATCCCCGCACCGATAATCAGGGCTTCCAATGGTTGTGAGTCGAGTGATTCAGGGGAGTTCATATCTCAGGAAACCAGTTGCTGTCGTATCAGGGAAGTTACATCAGAATCAGGCTGTCCGTCCTTGCTCTGGAACTGCCTGGAATCCGCTCCGCCGTCGACTTCCATTGTCCCGAGGCATCAGCGCAAAAACATTATTATCCAGACTTATGACCTGTCGCAACGATCACCCATTCAAAAGGGACTGTTTGTCGCAGCGGCAGAAATAACCTCAATCCGGTTAAAACACCGGCTGACCATCAGCCAGCAGGCCAGCCACATGCGCCGCTCCAAATAAAGGAGCCTGGCCAGTTGTGATCACGTAAACGGGAATCCGTTTGAGGACGGACTGAAAACGTCCCTTGTGCACAAACGATTTGCGGAACAGATCACTGTTCAGGAGGGGCAGGATCCGGGGAGCAATTCCTCCACCAATATAAATTCCTCCAAAGGCCATCAGCTTGAGAGCCAGGTTACCTGCTTCGGCTCCGTACAGACTCACAAACATTTCCATCGTGCGGACGCATGCCGGGCATTTTCCTTCCATTGCGGCGGCGGTGATCACGGCCGCTCCGACATCGTGCTTCATTTTTTCGAGCGTCTCGGGGAGCGGTTCTTCCCGATAGGTATTCACCAGAAACTCGAAAATGTTTTCGATTCCCGGTCCGGACAGCACCCGCTCCCAGGAAACATGCTGGTATTTATTGCGCAAAAAACTGAGCAGGGAATCTTCTTCATAAGATTTGGGAGCAAAATCGCAATGTCCCCCTTCACTGGCAAAGGGATGGTAACGGGTTCCGTACCAGATCCCGGCTTCTCCCAGACCCGTTCCCGCAGCAATGACGCCGCGGTTCTCATCAACTTTGCGTCCTTCATGAATCAGGAACAGATTTTCTGGAGGCAGAATTTCCACCGACCAGGCCATCGCTTCCAGATCATTAATCAGCTTGACCTGACTGGTTCCGATGCATTCGGCCAGCTGGCTTTCTTCAACCATCCAGGGGAGATTGGTTGTCTTGCATTTCCCGTCTTCGACAATCCCGGCAATCCCGAAACTCGCTGCCTGGATTGAAACCTTCTGCTCGGAAAGATAGAGCGAGACAATCTCATGCAAACCGCCGTAGTCTCTGGAGACGAAGCGTTCTTCATGAATTGGCTCGTGCTGGCGCCCTTTTTCAAATAATGCCAGCACCGTTTTGGTTCCACCAATATCTCCGCCCAGCAGCATACAGAACTCCAGTTTCCAACAGTTTGAGTCCAGACTGACTCCTCAAGGACATTCCGCAAGGATATCAGGTCCGGGCCAGCAGGCGTACTGCAATTGCCTGGAAGATCAGGTCGAATCTTTGGCCGACTCCAGAATTGCAGTGGGATTGTATTCCTTCCCCTGCATTTCCTGCAGCACCAGGCGGGAAGTAGCATCCTCCACAGGCAGCTTTCTGGAAACATGCGTGCGGAATTCACGATCTCCCTGATGATAGGCACTCACCAGCAGAATCGTTCCGATCCCAAAGATGGCCGCAAAAGCAATGATGTATGGTTGCAGACCGGTACCGGACGGTGCAACCGGAATCTGAACATCCGGCAGAGCAGTGGCGGCCAGCAACAACGGCGCGATTCTGTTTCCGGATTTAGCCGGATAACTGTACTGCTTCAGAAAGTATCCCTGCAGTTTGATTTCTGCGGCAATTGATTCTCCCTGCGGCAGGCGGGGATCGAGGGATGTGGTTACGACTCGCCACAGATCACTGGGAGCATCATCTGTTGTCATCCAGATTTCATAGGTCTGCCTGATCCCGTATTCATTGGGACTGGCTTTAACCGGAGTGATTCTGCGTGCCACCCCCGAAAGGGCCAGCAGCTGTCCCCGATAGTTTTCAGGTTGCTGGAGCAGATTGACATGGAGCACATCGCGCCGGGCAGATTTCTCTCTCAGCTCTTCGTCAATCCGACTCACATGGGCCAGCACCCTGTAGAAGGTGTCCGCTTCATCGGCCCGCAATCCGAGATACTGGTCCGAAATGGCGCTGAGCCATTCGTCTGGCAGCTGTGAATAACGATTTCCAGCCGGACGTTTCTCCCGGGAAACATTCGTACCGGGTGCAGCAAATGGATTGGAGGGCTCCCCGGAACCGAAAGCCGGTGCGTCCTCATACAGATTCACGGCACTTCCAGAATCCTGGTTTGCAGATGTGGTTTCATTGTCCGGAGGAATGAGCCAGTACCAGGATTGCGGGCGGGCGGCCCAGGTTATTGCGATCACCACAAATGAAAGTCCGGCAACCATCCCCAGCAACCGCCACTGATCCTGACGGTTCAGATAAGGGGCCGGCTCTTGTGAAGACTCGAATTTCATGACGAACTCGCGGAAAAGGGACTGGTTCAAACAGAACAGGAATTGCCAGCCATTCAGCCTTGCTTTGCCGATCCCGGAAGGAAAGACCGAACCTGAAAACTTTTGAAATAGTTTAGAAAAAATTTGCCTCAGAGAAAACATGACCTAGGTTTGAGGGTCAGCAGAAAGCATTCGAGTCTGCTGCCGACTGGTCGGGATTGACTCGACCTTACTTTTGGGTGTCACCGCGGATCAACTGTTGATCTGCCGGAAAAGTGTCAGGTTTATATAATTGAGAGGTACCTCTGATGAAAAAATTCATCGACAATGTGAAGCACTTCATGGTTTGCGAAGATGGTCCAACGGCTGTTGAATACGCCGTCATGCTGGCTCTGATCGTTGTGGTCTGTCTGACCGCAATCAAAGCCATCGGAACAAACGCCAACACCCAGTTCGGCAAAGTTCGCGACGCCATCAGCTAAGCGATACCGCAGTCAAAGGCTCCTCTCACGGCTTCTGCTCCATGTGGATGCCGTTGGGGCCGCCAAGACAAGCAACTGTCCTGCATTTGTGGGACAGTTGCCTTTTTTCGCGCTCTTCCCCGTTACCGGCTCCCCTTCTGGATGGTGTGGCAATGTTCCCGTTCTGGTCCGATCAAATGATTTCCAGTGCTCTGCAATGGTTTCCCATTGTCATCGGCCTGTTCTCCTGGTTCTGGACAACTAACGTTCGTTGAGTGTCCGACCGCACGAAGCAGCCTCCGTTCCTGCCACCAGTTATCTTCCATTCAGCCTCATTGCTTCCCTGCCTGACTGAGTCTGCCTTCTGATTCCTGCAGACAACGCCTCAGACGACCAGCTTTTCCCGCCTCAGAGTGCAATTGCTCCAAGTGTATCAATTGTGCCGTTTCTGCTAACGGCGTCCCCGAGGTCAACCAGCTGGTCCGGGTGAAATTTGTCGATTTTTTTCGACACTCGCTCAGATCCCGACCTATGTTTCGATAGCGGTTCTTCCTCAGATGGCTGCCATCAGCAGGAGAAACACTCAAACGGGACCGCTCCACTGCCCACGACTGGATCCCGGGCAGACAAATTCCCCTCACTTCAATGGCCGAAAGGTATGACTCATGGATTGGCAATTCTTGTTGGAAAACTGGCACGTCAAATTTGTGGCACTTGTGCTGATTGTCGCTGCCTGGATTGATGGTAAAGAACTGCGGGTTCCCAACTGGATCACATTCCCAATGGTGCTCAGCGGACTGGTGTTCTGCACCTGGACAGCAGGCTGGGTCGGACTGGGTGATGGCCTGTGGGGCATGACGGTTGGTCTGTTAACACTGCTTCCACTCTATGCCGTGGGTGGCATGGGAGCTGGCGATGTGAAACTGATGGCCGGAATTGGTGCCTGGCTGGGAGCAACCGTAACCTGGTATGCGTTCTGTGTCTCGGTTGTGGTGGGAGCCATCATGGCTGTCATCATGGTTCTGTACCGTCGCAGCTGGGAAAAGCACTACAACAACTTCCTGCTGATCGTCTTCGAATTCCTGACGATCCGCAAACCAAGCGAACTGTACAAAATCGCAGCAGACCGTAAGCCGAACATGCTGCTTCTGCCCTACGGGATTCCGATCTGTATCGGCTCAATTGCCTACTTTTTCTATGCAGGCATGATGTAAGAAAAGCGGGGAGAGATCCCCGTAGAACAAGGACAGGAAGAATAGAAAGATTGGGGGATGTGCGATTCGGCACTCCCCCCTGATTCTAACTGCTACGTCCGTCATAAACTGAAGACTTTTACAAACGACAGCCGATGAAGTGACACAGCGGACTTTGCGCCGCGTGCCTTCTCGGTTTACCCGATCGGTCTGCCTCCAGGCAGATGGATCCTGTTTTGAGGTGATCGAGGGGCTTCCCATGAAAATGAAAACCATTGTCGTCCTGGCCTTTGCCGTCGGTTGCGGCCTGATCGCCATGATGGGTGTACAGCAGATGATTGCGGATAAATCGAATCCGGAAGACTCACTGCCAGTCAAAGTACTGGTGGCGTCGGTCGATATTCCGCCGGGAGTGCTGGTCACCGAAGTGAATACTGAATTCAAGGAATATCCGGCTCACATCGTGCCGGAAGATGCCATTCGGACCAAAGAAGAATATCACGATCGCGGTCTGCTCGTTCCTGTTACAGCAGGAGATGTCATCCGGATGTCTAAGCTGGGTGGACGGGGAGAAATCGCCGCCTCTGCCAGTATTCCGGATGGGATGCGGGCCTTTTCGATCTCTGTGAACGACACCAAAACACATAGTGGTCTGCTGCAGCCGGGTGACCGGGTTGACTTGCAGATCAGTTACAGTGTTCGTTCCAACAACGGACTGCTGGTTTCCAAATCCGAAACCCTTTTGGAATACATTGAAGTGTTTGCTTCTGATTCCATCCGGAATCTGGAAGCGGGCGAATCAAAAGAAATCAAGGCGAAAAACATCACCTTCCTGGTCACTCCGGAACAATCCAAACTGATCCAGCTGGCGAATGGTAAAGGGGAAATCATCCCGATCATCCGCAGCAAGGATGATGATACGATCACTCAGACGGAATCTTCACGCACCGCATTGATGCACGAGTTGAAAACCGGTGTCCTGTATGAAGATGACCGTTTCGAAGAACCCACAGAAGAAGAAAAAGTTGCTGAGACAGAACCAAAACAGTCAGCCGCCCAGGCCTTCAAGAACTTCCTGTCTGATTCGATGAAGCAGGCGGAAGCCCGGAAAGCCGCTGAAGCGGAAAAACTGGCTGAGAAGAAAGCAGCTGAAGAGGCACCAGAGGAAATGTGGGAGATCCAGATTTTCGCTGGCGAACAGGTGATAACCCAGAAAGTCGCACTGCCCGTTTCTGCTAACAGAAAAAATACACCAGAGATCCTGCTGCCAATGCCCAGCAATGAGGACTCTCCAAAATTTGAACATGTTGAGCAGCTGTTAATGGCTCCTGAAGTTCAGGAACCGAAAAAGTCTGCTCAGAGCGCAGCAAAAAGTACAACCAGTACGTTTGCTGATCTGTGGAAACATTTTGTCGATCGGGCTCCTCAACTGAAGTCCGGAGAAGAAGTGGAATCTGCAGATGGAGGCCCGGCACTGAATGAAGAGGAAACTTGGCGGGAACTTGTTCCTGCAGAGTAAACAGGAGGCCATTCCGGAGAGGTTCAGGATGACCGACCGGAAGACTGTCTCAACCACTGAGCGAAGAGAATTTCTGCAGTGATGCACACCTGGTGCATCACTGCGTGTGACATTTCAAACTGACGGAGTGCAAGGATGCAACCGTTTCGACTGACTGCCTGGAAACACTGTTTTGCAAGACTGCCGCTGTGCCTTTGTGGCCTGCTGTTTGCAGCATTGCAGACAACAACGCTGCTGGCCCAGGCGGACGTGCCACCGATTGATTCGGGAAATGTCTTTCATGTGGTTTCCACGCGTAATGAAATGACGCTCACGGAGCGTTTCGCACGGGTTGTCGAGCTGGATACCCGTATCACCCGAGTGGATGGCTTTGATCCTGGCATCCTGTCGGTGCAGGCGCTGACACCTCACCGGATTCGTCTGCAGGCAGTCGCTTCCGGAGTGACCACTCTGCTGCTGGTCGATGAGTTCGACAGGGTCTACGAGATCGAAGTGTTTGTCGAAGGAGATGTTCGACACCTGCAATCCTATATCAACCGGTTTTTCCCGAACTCTTCTGTCACAGCCGTCAAGGTAAAGGACAGCGTGGTGCTGCGAGGTGTTGTCTCAGATCCCTCTCACATCACCCGGATTGCAGAAGTTGCTGAAGAGTTCTACCCCAAAGTGATTAACCATATGCAGTTTGGAGCAGAGAACCAGGTTCGTCTCCAGGTTCGCATTATGGAAGCTCAGCGTTCCCGCATTCGCCAGCTTGGTTTCAACTGGTCGTTGCTGAACAATGATGGATTTATCCTCAGCAATCCCGGGAACCTGGCCACACCCACGAATGCAACCCTCAGCAATGCGACCGGGAATTCTCTGACTTATGGTGGAGCCGGCCTGAGCGACTCGTCCATCAGCTTTGGTCTGGTGAATACCAATTCCATCTTTCGCGGCTTCATTGAAGCACTCAAGCAGGAAGGGTTGCTGCGAATCCTGGTCGAATCGACCGTTGTCGCTGATTCCGGAAGACCAGCTTCTCTGCTCTCTGGTGGGGAATTCCCCATCCTGGTCCCGCAGGCACTGGGAACCCTTTCGGTGGAATGGCGTGAATTCGGCGTGAAGCTGGAAGCCGTTCCGATTGTCCTGGGGCAAGGTCAGGTGATGCTCGAAATTGCTCCGGAATTCAGCGAACGGGACTTTGCCAACGCCGCCACATTGAACAATACCACAATTCCCGCGATCACCACCCGCCGTGCCAATACACAAGTTCGTATGAAATTCGGACAGACGCTGATGATCGGTGGTTTGATCGCGACCCGCTATACCGCTGAAACAGACAAGATTCCCATCCTGGGCGAACTCCCGGGAATTGGAGCCGCTTTCCGTCGTGTCCGTTATGACGAAAATGAAACAGAGCTGATCATTCTCGTCACGCCCGAATACGTTGCTCCTCTGGATCCGCATCAGGTTCCTGCAGGTGGTCCGGGAGCGTTCTCGGATATTCCAACCGATCGCGAACTGTTCTGGCAGGGATTGATCGAAGTTCCCAACTACGGTGGACCAACTCCTCCAGGTATCAGCGATCTGATCCACAGCAGTGGCCCCGAGGGATATCCTCCCGGCATGATCATGAACGGACCTGTTGAGCAATATGGACCTCCCCCCGGAATGATGGGTGAACCGATGATGGCTCCCTCACCAGGTATGTTGCCTCCACCGGGAGTGGAATTTGAAATGCCATCTCCTCCCCGGCCATACGGCCCTCCGGAAGAGATTCCTTATCCGACTGGTTCACCATTGCCACCAACAATTCCACCTGCTGCAGTGGAAGAAGTGGGGCCATGGGGAAATGGAGCCACAACGGTTCCTGAAGCCCCTGTGTTACCTCCCTCCATGCCACCAATGACTTCCCGGTCTTCAAAGCCTGGGACTTCACAGTTGCAGCAGGTATCCGGCCAGAATCAATCTGGACAGGTTCAGCACGCTCACCATCAGGTGAGCAGTCAACCGGCCCTCATTGGACCGGGTCAGAGTCAGCGGGTCGTGAACGCCGCAGGAGTTTCGGCACCGACACCATAGAGAGGTCACTGAGCAGGAACCACGGAGTTAACGACTGCCATTCAGGAACTCCGTCAGGCAGACAAACAGAAAACATCCCGACGGCGGAAGTTGTGCAGTCAAGATGGAAATGGAATTCACATGAAGAGGGTAATCCGACTCGCGGTGGTCGACCCGAATGACGGGACACGAAACCAGCTCAAGAATTTGATGCTGGGCGTGGATACCGTCTGGCTGGAAGCGGAATGCTCCCGCTACGAATTCTTTCTTGATGTTGTGATGCAGACCCAGCCTGACATCGCTCTGATTTCTCTGGACCACAATCGTGAAACCGCACTTGATCTGATTGGAAAAGTTCGTCAGCAGGCACCTGCCTGTTCAATCCTGGTAGCCAGTTCATCCCAGGATGGACCACTGATTCTGCAGGCCATGCGGAATGGTGCCCAGGAATTCCTGAACATTCCGCTGAAGCTGGATGATTTTCTGGCAGCATTGGGACGTGTCCGCTATGCGAGCGCTTCGGGCGAAGGAAATGATGAAGTCCGTGACTCTCAGGTGATAACTGTCGCGGGGGTGAATGGTGGGGTGGGATCGACTTCCGTTGCGGTGAATCTGGCGGCTGTCCTGGCCAAAGACGAACGGAATACCGTCGGCCTGATTGACCTGGACCTGGCACTGGGTGATGCCGATATCTGGCTCGACATCATTCCCGATTACACGATTCAGGATGTGGCGGAAAACATTACCCGTATCGATTACTCACTCCTCAAACGCTCACTCACAAAACATGACTCCGGAATGTTTCTGCTCCCCCGTCCGATCAATCTGGATGGTGAGTTTCATCTGGGAGCAGATGACTTTCGCCGCGTGATTGGTCTGCTCAAAGCCACCTTCAGTCATCTCGTGATTGATGTCAGCAAAACCTACGGCGATCTGGAAATGGCAGCCATCAACGCCTCCGATGCAACACTACTGGTGACACAACTGGACCTGCCCTGCCTCCGGAATGTGGTTCGGCTCATTCAGTACTTTGAACAGTTCGATAAAATCTCGGATAAACTGAAAGTCGTTTTGAATCGGGCCGGGCTCAACGATATGCAGATCAGCGTGAAGAAGGCGCTGGAGATCATCGGTCGGGAGATCTACTGGAAAATCCCCAACGACTACGGCACGATGTCCGAATCCCGTAACAATGGTGTCCCGCTCATCATGCAGTCGCCCAAGGCGAAGCTGACCAAAGCCTATCAGGAACTGGCGGCTCACCTGTCAAATCAAGGCGCGGAAGTGGAACCTGAACAGCCAGCCAAAAAGAAGCTGTTCAGTTTTCTCGGCGGTTGATTACGGTCGCAAACCACTGGCTGACATCAGGCGGGCGGTCGCTTCGTACGCCTCGCGGACCCACTCTTCGATCTTGTCCGGCTCCGGCGAATACTCCAGCTCCAGCGAGATGGTGCCATCGATATTCAGCTTGCGGATCTCATCCAGGTAAGGCGGAAAATCGACCACGCCCCGACCAGGCGGCAAATCGCCGTGTACTTTGCCATCGCAATCGGACAGATGAACGTGAATCGCTTTTCCGTTCAGGCGGGATAATTCCTGGGGTTTGACATCGGCCAGCAGCAGGTGCGAAACATCAATGTTCGCGCACAGGGCAGGATGGTTGACGTCATCAATGAACCGTACCATGTTGTCCACGTTATTGAGCAACGAGAGTGAAAACGGTTCGAGCTCCATCGCAATTTTCAGATCCAGGTCCGCTGCATAATCGGCCAGTTCCCTGCAGGTCTGCACGCCCCACTCCCACTGCTCAGCAGGCGGAATCACCTCCTGATTCCAGATATATTCTCCCAACACCAGCAGCAGATTCTCGGCTTCGTACTCGTAGCATAAATCCAGATATGCAATGCAGCGTTCCAGATGAAAACGCCGCACACTCGGGTTCAGATCAATCAGGCCAACCGCGACGCAACAGATCGAAACAATCGGCAGTTCCAGTCGATCGCATTCTCGCTTGATCAGGAGACGTTCCCGGATATCGATATCGAACGGATCGGTAAAGATGTCGATGCAGTCGAATCCGATTTCTTTGGTCTTCTGGATTCCCCAGGCCGTGTCCCGACCCGCCTGTGCCCACGCTGAATTGATCAGTCCCAGTCTCATGTTGTCAGTCCTCAATTCGGTTCCCATTCAATCGTTATCCAGTGTATCATACAGCTCACTTGCTGAGAACTACCCTGTCTGCTCACGATTCTGCCGTGAAGCTAGATCCTTCTGTTTTTGTCGTTGGAGAGAAAGAGCGGCGAACGATTTCACTCGCCTCTCAGGTTGATTGCATGTTTTCCGTTCGCACCATCCTGCTTTTGACAGTTGCCATGCAATGCCCGGGGATTCACCCCCCTGCACTACTCCTGGCGCAGCAACCCGTCATACAGGAAGAGACTCAGGTCCCACTCTCTTTGCAGAAGCCGAAACTGCAGGTCAGCATCCAGTTCGAGGATTCCGTTATCAATCCAGACCTCCAGAAGTCCCTGCCCAAACAGGTGCTGGAAATCCTTCAACTCACACGTGGAACCTGCAGTCAGCTGGAGGTGACCACCTCGCCGGATGATCTGACTGATTCCATTCCTGCTCCGACCGATGTCGCCGCATTGGGAAACTGCCAGATCAGGTTTCTGGTAGGCCTGAATGATGGTGTCTGGACAGTGGATTCCTCAACCCGGATTGAGCTGGAAGACTCCTGGCAACAGGGAGAGCGGGAAACGGTTCGTGAAACCGAACTCCTCGCTCGCAAAATCGCACTTCAGGCCACGCTGGCCAGTTCCGCACTGCTGCTCATCAATTCGGTCGATGATTCCAGTTTAAGTGCAACCCTGCTGGCAGGCGAGTATGGCATTTCCGATTCCAGCCTGCCGCTGCTGGATGCGGGCGATCTGATGGCCGTTGTGATGTTGTACTACGATCGCAACGGAAATCTGATGCAGCGTCAAAAGCTTCCCTACACCTACCTCCAGGTCGAATCTCGGGACCGCAGCCAGGTGGTCTGTCAGCTGGCATCTGCATTTCGCAGTCCTATTCCCCGTTCACGTCGCCGGGTGGAAGTAGTTGCACTGCGACTGGAGTCAAAATATTCGCAGACTCAAGTCCATGTCGAGAAGCGGGGACACTCTCTTCGCGACGCGGAACTGACACGGGTGTATGTTTCCCCCTGGCACGTCGAAAAGAAGCCGGAGGAAGCATCGTTTGTTCCTTCAGCCACTCTCTACACAGACCGAACGGGACATCTGCAACTCGAAACCACAAAACTGCAGGAGGTGCTTGGCACAAAGTTCGTCAAGCTTGAAGTCATGAGTGAAAACGTGGTTGTGGCCCGTGTTCCTTACTTTCTGGGAAGTCAACCTGGGTTGTCATTGCAGGTACCGGATGATTCCGCACGCGTGGCAGCCCGGATTCAGTTTGAACAGGTCAAGACGGAACTGCTGCGAGTCACAGCCAAACGGGCCGTACTGGTGGCTGCCCTCAAAAAGCTGATTGAAGAGCCGCGTGAAATACCCGCCGAGCCATTTTTCGAGCAGATTGCCGCGCTGCCTGCCCGACAGGACTTCCAGGAACAAACCAACCTGATCCGGATTGTCGCTGAAACTGAGCTGATGACCCTGGGGAATCGGGTTGCGGCCAGGCAGGTCAAAGACATGCAGTCAGAGGTCGACACTCTCATCAATCGCTTTCTGGATGATGAGCAGGTTGTCGAACTGAAAGTGGCCCTCAACTATGTCGATCCAGTCGCGGAAATCCCCGCCAGCACTTCAATTCCACAGCCGGGCACCACCTCGGAACCACTCCCCAGGAATCCCCGTCCCAAAGTCGTGATCCCTCAGTTCAAATAAATGCCTCAGCCCTCAGAGGCATCCGAGATCTTCTCTGAAGCATGCGTGACCTCTGACAGGGTGTTGAGAATCATCACGAAGGACGCTGCCAGCAAAGCAACGGCAATGGCGGGGAACAGTTCCTGCTCAATGTTGATCGAACTCAAGGCCCGATTCTCATACAGCTTGTGCTTCAGTTCGGTCACGTCTGGAGTCAGATCCGTCTGGAATGGAAATAATTTCCGCAGTGAACCAATCATAAAGCCGCACAGGACTGCCATCGTCACGTTATGATGGTTAGCCAGTAACCACCTGAGTAACCGACTGAAGCTGAGCAGTCCAATCAGGCACCCGCTACAGAAAACTCCCACCGCAATCACAATCTCCGCACTGATTTCTCCGTGGATGGCCCCCTTGATCATGCCCGTGACTTCCACATATTTGCCGAGCAGCAGCAGGATAAACGCTCCGCTGATCCCTGGCAGAATCATTGCGCAGATGGCAATCACGCCACAGAAAAACAGATACGTGAGCGTGCCGGGAGGTTGTTCAATGAGGGGAAGGCCAACCAGGTAAAAGGCAAATACTGCCCCTAATAGCAGACTGGCAACCTCCTGAACCCGCCAGCGGGGGACCATCATTCCCACCAGCCAGCTTGAAGCGGCGATCAGTCCAAAGAAAGCAGAGAAGGTCAGCATTCGCTGATTGAGCAGCAACTCATGCATCAGTCCAGCGAGCGAAACAATCCCCAGTCCGATCCCTGCCCCCAGGCAGACCAGAAATCGCAGATCGGCATGTTCAATCGCCTGACCAAATTTTCGAGCGGCCAGCAACTGCAGCAATTTGACATCACAGTGGCTGATCGCCGCAATCAGACGTTCATAGATTCCCAGGATCAGAGCGACCGTGCCGCCCGAAACTCCTGGAATAATATCGGCTCCTCCCATCAGGAAACCGCGACCCACCTGAGCAATATCCTGTTGCCAATTCGTGACCGGTCTGGACATTCTGATTCAGTTCTGAGTGTAAATGAGGACCGGAAGTATTCCCGGTTGCGGAAAGATTGTTCCCGGTAAAAATCGGCGTTCAGCAGCAACGGCCATCAACAGTCTGACAGACTGAGAGAAACCCGGTCAGAAGGCGACAGGAGGCCGTGCATTCGGAGCGACGGGAACCGGCACAACCTGAGCAGGTGGTGCCTCCTGAGCTGCCCCCCCAACGCCACCCACACCACGCCGGGTAGCATAACGGATGGTAAAGGAAGGGATGACTACTTCCTGATTATTGGCCAGTCTGACTGTCGAGCCGTCGAAGAAGTGGGTCTTGTCCCGACTGAAAGACTTTTCAGTGAGATACTGCACATACCCGATCCACTGACGGTCCGGGGCTGCCATTCCCAAAAGATTGTCCCGTTCCGGTTCAAAGCCCAGAAAAGTTCGAGGGAGCGGGCTGGTATGGAGCGAGGTCAGGATCACGGCCATTGTCAGGTATCCGGTTGCAATTCCGGCGGCCCAGCGGACGCCATCGTGTGCAATGGGATGCACATGGATGAACGTCGGCATGATCTGCTCAGTCCCCAGACGGAAGGCAAAGATCAGGGCAATGAACAATCCCATCAGGGCAATGAAATCCCAGCGGTTTCGCCAGGAGGCACCCAGATTGAGGCTGCCTGCCAGCAGGTCTGCCAGCGGCTCAAAATAATTCATGGCCAGAAAACCCGCCAGAAGAGTGGAGAGTAAAGCCAGTGCCGCTCCCCAGGCTCCTTCCGAAGCCACACACCAGGCCACCAGCCCAACAATTGCCAACAGAGCAAGATCAATCATGGTTCACTCAGATTTTCATCACGAACAGTTAACAGGACTTGCGAGTGTTTTTCCTGACCCGACAGCTTCTCAATCGAAAAGGACAGGTCCCCTGAAACCATCTATTTCACAACACGTAACATTTCATCAACTGAAGTAATCCCTTTGACCACCAGTCGCAAACCTTCTTCCCGCATGTAGAGCATGCCGTTCTTGCGGGCTTCGGCCTTGATCTGCGTAATGGCCGAGTTGTCACGAATCATGTCTCGCATGCGATCGTTGAGTTCCAGCAGTTCATAAACCCCGATACGCCCCTTGTAACCAAGTCCACCACAGTTGGGGCATTGCCCTTCGGTTTCCGTGGGAGGCTTGTAGAAGTTTTCAATTTTATTGGCGGGCAGATTAGCTTTCGTCAGAAATTCCGGTTTGGGTTTGTAGGAAACCTTGCAGTCCGGACACAGACGACGAGCCAGCCGCTGACCAAGAATGGCCGACAGCGAACTGGACAGCATGAATGGTTCCACACCCAGATCCATCATCCGGTAAAGAGCGGTGAAGGTATCGTTGGCGTGAACGGTCGAAAACACCATGTGCCCCGTATTGGCTGCCTGGCAGGCAATGACGGCCGTCTCTTCATCTCGAATTTCCCCGACCATCACCACATCCGGGTCCTGACGCAGCACACTTCGCAGCGATCCGGCGAAAGTCTGCCCGGCCTTGTTGTTGATTTCAATCTGGGTCACGCTTTCCATCTTGTATTCGATCGGGTCTTCGATCGTGATGATGTTCCGCTGATAGGAATCGATTTCTCCCAGAGCGGCATAGAGCGTGGTCGATTTACCGGCCCCGGTTGGACCACAGGTCAGGAACAGGCCGTGTGGCTGATTGATAATCCGGACGAGTGCATCATTCAGTGGCTTGCGCATTCCCAGTTGAGCCAGCGAACTGACCGAGTTCGACTGGTCGAGAATACGCATCACCATCTTTTCGCCAAAGCGGGTTCCCTGGGTTGAAATACGAAAGTCGATTTCACGGAAGTCCATTTCGGCCCGAAAACTGCCGTCCTGCGGTTTTCGTTTTTCCGTGATATCCATCGCGGACAACACCTTGATGATGTTGATCACGTTCTGGCCGACAGCAGCATCAAACGGCTCAGTAGGGTACATCACCCCGTCAATACGAAGACGAACTGAGGTCTCATCTTCTTTTGGCTCAAGGTGAATATCGGTGGCCCGACGCAGAATGGCATCGTAGACGAGTTCCTTGGCGGACATGTATCCGCGAGAATTCTCCACCGCTTTTGAGCGTCCCCCTTCTTTGGATTTCCCGATAAAGGTGATGGGGGGACCAACGGCAGACTCCTGAACCTCTCCGGATCCGATGCGGATTCCGTATTTGGCGAGCGTCCGGATGACCACGTTGCGGATATGCTTGGGGGTCATCACCTTGGCGGATTCAGGCACTTTCTGATTCCGCTCATAAATGTAAGCTCCAATCGGACCACCATACCCCAGCAGCAACACAAAGAAGCCGAGCAGATAACTGGGGCTGATGAAGCAGATCAGAAATCCAGCCAGGCCACCCATCAAAAGATTGGTCATCCAGAATTGTGGTCGGACTTTGAGGCTCTGGCTGTCGCCATCTGCCCACTTGGTGGACCAGCACCACAGGAAGAACAGTCCGATCACGGGGACGAGTTTGAAGAGGCTGAAATAGTAGCCTTCACGGTGCGGGATCTGGCTCGTATCACCTACCAGCACCCGCTGGTTATCGAGCCGTACGTTTCCCCGGTAGAAATTAAACGGGTTTGGCGGATAAACCCCCGGAGCCCGCGCTGAAACATTCGCTGGCCCAGCAGGTGCTGCGGTCTCTGGTTGAGTTGTGGCTGGCTGCGCTGTGCCATCCGGCTGCGCCATAACAGGCACAGCCACTCCGCAAAACATGGAACCACACAAAATCAGTACTGGCAAGAACGATTTCATTCTGATCGTTTCACTTATCGATGTGGCTGGAAGACACAAACTGAACGAACACAGATTTCAATAATGACTCCCAGGAGATTGCGATTCTACCGGAAAGCAGCCTATTCCTGCCGCTCTCCGGACAGACTTTCTCCCCAAACGGTTCCGCAAGAGCAGAAACCGCCTGTGAATACAAGTTTTGATTGTAACAAGGGCAAACAGGGAAAACCAATCGGAAATGTACACCTGTCGGGGAGGAAGCCTGACTTCACTCCGCACCGAATCGGCCAGCTACAGCGATGAAATCCTCAAAGTCCTCAAAATCCTTCTCTCAAGACGTAGCCGAAGAGTCTCTGGTTCTACAAATCTGAAAGAAATGAGGAAAACACCTTGATCGACCGAGCCCGCTTCTAAAAGCTGATCTAACTTTGCTGAATAGAGAGAACTTGTTGTGTTTTGTGAACAGAACAGGTGATCTGACACCAGCAATTTGGGCTGGCTGCAGGACGCCTCGCAACCAGACTCCATCCAGCCAATGATACTTCCTGCCGAACAATCCAACACCGGATTTGCCGCCGATAGCCTGCACCAGCGTGGACTGAAGGAATCGCTTCAGTGGCTGGTCTGCAGCCTGCCCGGTGTCTCATTACTGCTGGCATTGATTACCCTGCTGGACTTGAGACCACAGCACTCCCAGCTGGCCATTCTGACCACATGCGGAACCCTCTCGATTTACACTGGAATTCTGCTGTTCCGACATCGCAAGTGGATTGCCCAGTCCGGATATGGTGTCATCTTTCCTGTCCTGACTCCTTTGCTGGGCCAGCTGCTGTTAACTCCCCTTTGGACCATCGATCCCACTCCATTTCTGGTGTTTTCGTTCACCACGGTTTTCATTGGGATTCTGTATTTGCCACTCCTCTGGTTTGGACTGTTGCTGACAGGCTACTCAGCCACATTACTGGTCGCTGCACAGGCGGCGTTGTCCCAGCCAGATTATGAAAATGTGATCATTGTCCAGTCACTGGTCAGTGTCATCGTGACGATTGTCCATGTTCGAAGAGCTCGCAGGCTGCGCTTAGTGGAGGCTCAGGAACTGGCGGAATCCCAGCATCTGATCGAAGTCAGTAATCTGCTTCAGAAAAGCCAGCGGGCAGAGCAACGTTTTCGACAGCTTGCCGAAGCACTTCCCTACGGGATCTTCGAAACGGATGCCCTGGGCAAACCTCTGTATGCCAATGAGAACTGGACACAACTGTGTCGCTCTTCATCTCCTGCGGTTGAACTGAGCTGCTGGTATGATCTGATTGAACCAGGCTCACGAATGGCCGTTCAACAGCAATGGAAGCAGATCACCTCCAATGAGCAGCCATTATGCGGGACATTTCGCCTGGTCCCCTCCGCTGGAGTAGACCGCTGGGTTGAATTTCACCTGCAGCCCATGAGAATCGGCAACGAGATTACCTATGTGGGAACCGCCAAGGATGTGACCCAGGAAAAACAGAAGCACGAACTCCTCAAAAAGAATGCCGAAGATCTTCAGGAGAAGCAGGAAGAACTTTCCGCCCGCAAGGCCGCACTGCGACGGAATGCCAATCGGCTGGAACGTGTCAATAATGAGCTGCGAAAAGCGAATGAGCAGGCGGAGAATTCGGTCCGGGTCAAAAGCGAATTCCTGGCGAACATGACACATGAAATCCGGACTCCCATCACAGCGATCCTGGGTTTTACGGACATTCTGCTGGAATCGGACTGCGATCATCGAACCCAGACCTGCCTCACTTCTGTGCGTCGAAATGCAGATCACCTTCTGAAAATCATCAATGACATCCTCGATCTCTCCAAAGTCGAAGCGGGCAAAATGGAACTGGAAAAGATCCGCTGCTCGATCATTGATATCGCACAGGATGTCATGGACATCATGTCCGTCCGTACGCACCAGAAAGGGGTTCAGCTGCAATGTGTTGTTGACAAATCCGTGCCGGAAGAAATCCTTTCGGACCCGGTTCGTCTCAAGCAGATCCTGCTCAATCTGGTCGGAAACGCGGTGAAGTTTACTCCACGGGGTACCGTTTCCCTCGAAATATCCTCCATTCCGTCAGCCAACCGCAGTGGGTCGGTTTCGCTGTCACTGAAAGTCACCGACACGGGAATCGGAATTTCTACTGAGCAGATGCAGCGACTGTTCCGTCCCTTTACCCAGGCGGACAGCACGATGTCTCGTCAATTCGGCGGTACCGGTCTGGGACTGTCCATCAGTCGCAAACTGGCCCGGAATCTGGGTGGAGATATCCTTGTGGAAAGTCAGCCGGGACAGGGTAGCTGCTTTACTGCAATCGTTCTGGCGGAAGCACTGATTGACAGCGAGCGTAAGGAACAATTTGAGATTGTCTCACGGATTACGGAAACACATCTTTCTGAAGCTGGCCTGCTGACTGGAATTCATCATTCCTCTGACACGCATTCGCAGGAGAAATTGCGAATCTGCGTTGTTGATGACTGCCCGGACAATCTGCGCCTCATTGATTATCAGTTGAAGCGGATGCAGGTTGATGTTCACTGCCTGGATTCTGCCCGAAAGGCGATCGATCAGATTCTGGGAGATGAGGATCAAGGCTTTGATGCGGTCATTATGGATCTGCAGATGCCCCATATGGACGGATATACCGCCGCCGCCGAATTACGCCAGAGAGGGTTCCGTAACCCCATCAT
>JAGQQT010000120.1 GCA_020426065.1 Planctomycetaceae bacterium
TCTGGACTCGCCTCCATTCAATAAATCGCTGATGGATGGTTATGCGGTCATCAGCCAGGATGTTGCCGCCGGGAAACGGTTTCGGATTCGGGAACGAATCACTGCGGGCGAAGTACCAAATCAACCGATTCGCTCCGGAGAGACGACACAGATCATGACTGGCGCCAAGCTTCCGGAAGGGGCCGATGCGGTTGTCCGGATTGAAGATGCAACCGAAGTGGACTCGGACCATGTCGAATTCGGGATCAATTCGATTGCCAGCGGCCGGAATGTAATGTTTCTGGGCGAAAGTATGCGGGCAGGGGAAATCCTGTTTCACGCCGGAGAGCGGATTCAGTTCCCCCATCTGGCCCTGCTGGCGGAAAATGGCAATTCCCGGGTTTCCGTTTTCAGGCAACCTGAAGTCGCCATTCTGGCTACAGGTGATGAACTGGTTGAAATTGATCAGGTTCCGCAGGACGGGCAGATTCGGAATTCCAATGAAGCCATGCTGACCGCTCAATGCCAGCATCTGGGTGTCAAAGTTAGACCACTGGGGATTGCCCGGGATAACTTTCAGGAGTTGGTCGAAAAAATCCAGACGGGCCTGACTGCTGATTTTCTCTTGCTTTCGGGGGGTGTTTCGGCTGGTGTGCTCGATCTGGTCCCCAGGGCATTACAGGAACTGGGTGTCCAGCAGGTCTTTCACAAAGTCGAAGTCAAACCGGGTAAGCCCATCTGGTTTGGAATCCGACCCGGCTCAGACCAGGCTCTCCCCTGCTACGTGTTTGGTCTGCCGGGGAATCCGGTCAGTTCACTGGTTTGTTTCGAGGTGTTTGTCAGGCGGGCGATTGAGAAATATGAAGGTCTGACCTGGAGGGAGCAGGGAGAGGGACTGGCAGCCCTGAAAGAAGTCTATCTAGCCAAGGGAGACCGCCCCGTCTATTATCCAGCCAGAATCTGGAGGGAACAGGATCAATGGTGCTGTCGACCGCTCCGCTGGATGGGATCCGCGGATTTGCGTGGTGCGGCCATGGCCAACGGGCTGATTCTGTTCTCACCCCGTGAAAAACCTTACCAACTGGACGAACGGGTGCCGGTCATCAGCTGGTTTGATCGTCCCAACGATTGACTCCGCTCTCTGGCTGCCAGCCCGGAACGGCGTGGCCAGGCAGGAGTTAGGAATCGTCTCACCTCCGCAGGGAGTTCAACATGGATGTTGCCCAGACTGAACTGAAGGAATCTCAATCCGTGACCACAACGCCTCAAAAAAACAAACCCAGGCGTCGGGGACGGGTGGAATTGACCATTCAGGAAATCATTGAAAAAGGGGAATCCCACCCGGCACCCTTTCGCACCATGCTGTTGTGGTCGTGCCTTTCCGGATTTCTCTGCTGGGCCAGCTTTGCCCCGCTGGCGATTTCTCCGCTGGCCTGGATTGCTCCACTCCCCTGGCTGTGGATGATTCTCAGTCCGCAACTTTCCCGTCGGGCTTATGTAGCCAGCTACCTGGGGGGATTGTGTTTCTACGTCCCGGTCCTGCAATGGATGCGATACGGCGATCCGCTGATGTACATCGGCTGGGGGGCACTTACTTTCTATCTGGCGGCATACCTGCCGATCTTCATCATGCTTTCCCGAGTAGCAGTTCATCGCTGGCGCTGGCCGCTGGCCATTGCCGCTCCGGTGGTCTGGACCGGTCTGGAATACTTCCGGGGATTCTTCTTCACCGGCTTTGGCTGGTACTATCTGGGGCACTCCCAAATCGGCTGGACCGAACTGATTCAGATCAGCGATCTGGTGGGAGCGTATGGAGTCAGCTTTGTGATGATGGCGGTGATTGGTGCCGTGGCCACGAAAACTTCCCGCTTCGGTTTCCGTCGCCTGGGATTGTCTCCGAAAACAGTTTCCGATCAGGCGAATGATCAGACGATGGAATCCGCCACGGCGGCATGTTCTCCGGGAACTGGCAAAGGGCTGGTCTTTGCTCTCATTCTGCTGTTGGCAACTCTCGGTTATGGTTTCACGCGACTGCAGCAGGCAGACTTCCAACCCGGGCCACGCGTCGCATTGATTCAGGGCAATTTCAAAGCGGCTCTGCAAACACCACACGAAGAGTACGAAGAATCCTATGTGGTTCATAACGCACTGACTGGAATGGCGGTCCTGCATCAGCCGGACATCATTCTGTGGCCGGAAGGGATGTTCCGCTATCCGCTGTTTGAAACAGAAGCCAACATGACCGACAGCCAGCTCCGGCAGGTGGCTCCCTACTGGAATCCCGAACAATGGCGGAGCGATGATGTCCGCAACACGCTGGTCTCAATGAGCGAGAAAGCCGGAGCAGCGATGGTGATCGGCCTGGCGACCTTCTCGGCCAAATCAACGGGAGTGGATCAGTACAATTCCGCTCAGTTTATCACGCCGAATGACGGACTCGGTTTGCGATATGACAAACTGCATCGCGTTCCGTTTGGGGAATATGTCCCCGGCCAGGACGGACTGCTGGCCGGAATGGTTCCGGAAAACTTCGGGCTGACTGCGGGGACGGAAGCGGTTCCGTTTGACTATCAGGACTGGCGGTTTGCCCCGGTGATCTGTTTCGAAGACACCGTTCCTCACGTCACGCGACGGATCACCCGATCGATTGAGAACTCATCTGAGAAACCGGTCGACTTCATTGCCAACCTGTCCAACGACGGCTGGTTTGCCGGTTCGAGTGAACACGATCAACATCTGGTTACCGCCAGTTTTCGAGCCGTCGAATTGCGTAAACCCGTGGTGCGGGCGGCCAATATGGGGATATCTGCAGTCATCGACGGAAACGGTCGGACGATTGAGCCGGAAGTTTTCCTGACAAAAGACCCTCTCACTTGGCAACCGCTGGAAATCTCGTATCGTGATCCCGAGACCGGACGTCTTCGAAGGAAACTGGAAGCGGTGGTGGTACAAACCGTTCCGCTCGATTCCCGCGGCAGCGTTTACCTGGCCTCTGGAGACTGGTTCGCGGCAGCTTGCCTGTTCAGCTGTTGCGCCATGATTCTGCGGTTGCTGGACTTCAGACGAACAACACCGACCAAAGCGACGAAAACGAACACGACACCATGAGCACTGCCGACTACTGGCCTTCCACAATCCAGGTTTTCGATTCTCACACCGAAGGAGAACCGACCCGTGTTGTGGTGTCGGGAGAGATCGACCTGGGTGGCGGCAGTGTCAAAGAGCAATGCCAGCGGTTCCGTCAGCATTGGGATGGACTCCGCTCGGCAATTGTCAATGAGCCACGTGGTTCGGATATTCTGGTCGGTGCCTGGATCTGCAAACCAGCAAATCCTGACTGCACAGCCGGACTGTTCTTTTTTAACAATGTTGGCATGCTGGGGATGTGTGGCCACGGCACGATTGGTGCGGTCATCACTCTGGCCCGACTCGGCCGACTGGAAACCGGGAAACATCTGCTGGAAACACCCGTTGGTGTGATTGAAGTCCACTATGCGGGAGGAGCGGAAGTCTCCCTCAGGAATGTGCCCAGCTATCTGTATCAGAGTGATGTGGAGTTGAATGTTCCGGAAGTCGGGACCGTGAAGGGTTCCATCGGCTTCGGCGGGAACTGGTTCTTCATGGTGGAATCCCCTGCATTTACCATTTCCAGAGACCGCATCGAAGAGTTAACCGACCTGACCTGGAACATCCGGCAGGTGCTGGATCGCCAGGGGATCACGGGAAAAGACGGAGCAATGATTGATCATGTCGAGCTCTACGGCCCGCCAGCCGATCCCCGTAATGATGCCTGCAACTTCGTCCTCTGTCCGGGCAAAGCTTATGATCGTTCCCCTTGCGGCACAGGCACTTCAGCCAAAGTTGCAACTTTGCTGACCCGCGGGAAACTGAAGCCGGGACAGATCTGGAGACAGGAAAGTGTGACAGGCGGACTGTTTGAAGCCTCCGCAGAAATGGTCGATGGAAAGATCATCCCGATAACTACCGGCCGGGCATGGCTCACCGGAGAATCATTGCTGTACTTCGATCCTCAAGACCCGCTCCTGAAGCATCTCCGGGAGGCGGATCTGGCCTCGCGAATGTAGAACCTGAGCAGCATCCTTCGGTAAGATCGAATGAAAACGGTCGCTGGAGAACCTGGGAATGTATGCCTGGATCAAACGACATCCGCTGTTGCTGTGCCTCTCTTCGCTCTGTCTGTTTGTGCTGATCGGACTGGGCTCACTGTTTTATCCTGGATATCGGGAGCAGGCTGCGCTGGCCGCGTTTCAGCGAAACAATCCAGATATCCATTTTTACAACATCACCTATGAAGGCAGTCATCCCAAGATAGGTCGGCTGCTGGATGAGTGGGGGCTGCAGAATTACATGAACCGTGTCGTCAAAATGTCGATCACGGGAGATTACGCAGCTGGACTGTTATTCAAGGAAGAGAAAAACCTGGAGTATCTGCAGGCCTTTCCCCATCTGCGAGATCTCACGCTCATGGGACTCAGGCTCACTCCAGAAGAGTTTTCCAGGGTCCGGTTTGCTCACAACCTGAAAATCCTGCGTGTAGAAAACTGCTGGCTGCGGGATGATGGCACCATGATTCTGGAAAACATGCCGCATCTGAGGTCTGTACATGCCAATTACTTCCGCATTCAGCACACCCGGATTAGTCAACTGCCGCGACTTCGCGAACTGGATCTGAAAAACTGTGGAGCAGGCGATACCGTTCTTGAGTCACTGGATGAAATATCGGACACCCTGCAGATTCTGGGGATTGCCAATTCCCAAGTGACGGACGACGGACTGCGGCATCTGCTGGATATGAAAAAGTTGAAATTCATCGATCTGCGGCACACCAGGCGAACAGAGAGTGGATATCCCCCTTATACCTGGCAGGGAATCGCCCAGCTGAAGGATCATCACAGCCTCGGAGGAGTTGGCCTGCGGCACACTTTTGATGCTGACCAGCTCGAACAGCTCAAAGCGGTAGCACCGCGATTTGTCACCCGCTGGGATGACCCTGTCCCCCCGTCGATGAGAAAGGATCGAATTCTGCCGCAGCAATGAAAGAATTGCTCCGAACTCCCGCTCGAAATCTTCCGGAACACTCCTCTCACCAGGGTCGGTGCTGGTTTTTCAGGGTGGGATTGGGATAAGATGTTGAACAGTTGTCGCGTTATGTTGCGACGGGTTTTGGGCAGAGGGACGATCATTTTCAGGGTGAGCGGATGGAATTCTATTTTCCCGAGATGCTCCTGATCGGTCTGCCGATCGCATTTCTGTTCTGGAGATTCGCCCGCCGGGGTCGAGCAACTGCGGTGTTCCGTGGCCTGATTGCTCTCCTGCTTATTGTTTGCCTGGCAGGTCCGCTGTATAACCTTGGTGGCGAGGGGATCGATGTCATTGTGGTGGCGGATCGCTCCCGTTCGATGTCCCTTGAATCCCGCAACAATACTCAGGAACTGCTTAACAATCTGGATCGAAACCGGGGCAGGGGAGATCGCGTCGGGCTGGTCACCTTCGGCACCACTGCTCAGCTGGAACGTCATCCTTCCGAAACCGCGATGTTTGATAGCTACACGCGGGAAGTTAATATCGATGGCAGCGATTTGAATGCGGCTCTGGAAGCGGCAGTGAATATAGCCGACAAACGCCGACCGACCCGCATCCTCGTCCTTTCAGATGGGGAAGCAAACGGGGTCTCTCCCACAATGGCGGCCCGACTTTCGCGCGAAGCACAAATCCCGATTGACTACCGCATCTATGATCGACTTCGGCAGGGAGATATTGCGGTGGAGGGGATTTCACTCCCCGATGAAGTTTCACCGCGGGAGCCGTTTCAGTTTTCCGTTGATGTTCAATCGGATGGTGTCGGATCGGGAACGGTCGTCATTACCCGCAACGGTGTGGAAATTGCGCGAGCGGAGCGGGACTTTACTCCCGGCAGAAACCGGCTGCTGTTTCGGGATCTGGTCGATCAACCCGGCTTTCATCAGTACGACGTGCAGCTTCTGCTTGAGGGGGATGCGGTTGCCGAGAACAATCGAGGGGAAGGGGGATTGCGGGTGGATGCCGGTCCGCGACTGCTGGTGCTGAATGACAAGGGAGATGAAAGCACGCTGGTGCTGGCGTTACGTTCCGCTCGACTGGCAGTGGATGTGCAGCCCGCCGAAGATTTTCCGCTCAGTCAGGATACCCTCGATCCGTATCGAGCGGTGATTGTGGAAAACGTCCCGGCCCGTTCTTTCGGTCGTAAGAAACTCGAAACACTGGCTCAGTACGTGGATGACCTGGGCGGCGGACTGATGCTGACTGGTGGTCAGCGAAGTTTCGGCGTGGGAGGCTACTTCAACAGTCCGCTCGATGAAATCCTGCCCGTCTCCATGGAGATGCGGGAAGAACATCGGAAAAACCGGCTCGCACTGGCCATCGCTCTGGATCGTTCCGGCTCGATGACCGCGCCCGTCACCGGGGGCAAAACGAAAATGGACCTGGCCAATCTGGGAACCGCCGAATGTATCCGGTTGCTGTCTCCCGGAGACAGTGTTTCCGTGATTGCAGTGGACAGTTCACCCCACGTGATTATCCCTCTCACTCCCGTGGATAATCCGGATGGAATGTCCAGCCAGGTACTGGGCATTGAAAGTATGGGTGGCGGGATTTTTGTTTACGAAGCCCTGGTTGCCGCTGGCGACGAACTACTGAAGGCGGACCAAACCACCAAGCACATCATTCTGTTCTCCGATGCGAACGACAGTGAAGAGCCGGGAAATTACAAGTCGCTGCTCAAATCCTATGAAGCGAGTGGCATCACGGTGAGCGTGATCGGGCTGGGAACTCCCGCCGATGTGGATGCCAAACTGCTGGAAGACATTGCCAGCCTCGGCAAGGGGAACATTCTGTTTTCCGATGATGCGGCCGAGTTGCCCCGTCTGTTCTCTGAAGAAACAATGAGCGTGGCCCGCAGCAGCTTTGTTGAAAAGGATCCCGAAACTCAGCCGACAGGCATCCCCGGACAGCAGCTGGCTGATTCCCGTCTGATCGGCGATTGGGGAAGCTCTCCGTTTCCGAATGTGGATGGCTATAACCTGAGCTACCTCAAACCGGAAGCGACGATGGGGGTGATGTCCGTCGATGATTACAATGCTCCTCTCTCCGCCTTCTGGTATCGGGGCATTGGACGGGTTGCCGCACTCACCGTTGAAGTGGATGGAAAGTTTTCCGGTCAGTTGACCGGATGGGACAATTACTCAGACTTCCTCATCACACACGCTCGCTGGTTATTGGGCTCAGACAGCCCGGATGATGTCTATTTAACCGTCCGCAGAGATGGTCAGGATGCCGTTGCCACAGTCGAACTGGATCCGAACCGAGCAACCCGCGGAGCGGATGCCATGCCCGAGTTTGTCGTCGTTTCTCCGGGAGCGGAAAGAGCCGAAACATTCAAACCACAGTTTACCTGGGTTGGTCCGGATACCCTGCAAGCCCGCTTCCGACTCGACAAAATGGGAACGTATCGCACACTCATCCGTTCCGGAGAACGGGAGTTCCAGCGCGGCCCTGCTCTCTCGCTGCCGTATTCGCCGGAGTTCGCGCCCCGGATTGGTTTACCCGCTGGACGGGAAGTTCTGGCGGAACTGGCTGGCCTGACCGGCGGAGAGCAGCGGACCGATGTGGTCAGTATCTTTGCGAACTCGCCGCGAAGTCCGAAAAAAGTTTCGCTGGTCCCGCACCTGATGGCCATTTGCCTGTGCCTGGTCGTTCTGGAGATTGGTGGACGGCGACTGGCTCTCTGGGGAGATCTGTTTGGCAGAAGAGCCGCTGCAGCAGAAGTCACCAGTTCTTCTATACCCCAGCCGCGACCGGCTCCACAACCAGTTCGACGAAAAACAAAATCAACACAATCGACTCCCGAGCCGCTCGCTAAACCACAACCGGTGGCCAGACCGCAGGATACTCCCGCTGCACAACCCGCTCCCAAGCCGGACATCTTTGCCCAGGCCAAACAACGTGCCAAACGCCGCAACGATTGACTCGGTCTGGTAAACAATCATTCATCGATTCAACCTGTTCTCATCAGTATGGAGACTTTTCACAATGCGGTTTATGAAAACTGCGATCTCGAATCTACGACCTGACAGGGCATTGGTCCCGCTGGTGATTGTTTTTCTGCTCGGCTGCGGAGTTGCCACGGAAACTCCCGCCTGGACGCAAAACAATGCTCCCGAAAATCGCGCCGGTGAAGACTGGCCACAGTTTCTGGGACCTCGGGAAACGGGAGTCTCCGGAGAATCCGGTCTCCTGAAAAGCTGGCCTGAACAGGGACCTCCGCTGCTGTGGCAGGTGAATGTCGGAACCGGATACGGCGCTCCTTCCGTGCGGGGAGATCGAGCCGTGCTGCATCATCGCATGGGTGATGAAGAACTCCTCGAATGCTTCGATATCCGCACCGGTGAAAAACTGTGGCGCGATACCGCTCCTTCCGAATTCAGCGATCCATTTGGATACAACAATGGACCTCGCTGCACACCCCTCCTCACCGAAACCCACTGCTATGCATTTGGAGCGGAAGGACGATTGACCTGCGTCAAACTGGATGATGGTCAACGGGTGTGGATGCGAGAAACTCACAAAGACTTCAAGATTCCGGACGCCTTTTTCGGCGTGGGGGCCACTCCCATCCTCGAAGATGGAAAACTGATTGTTCTGGTGGGTGGCCAGCCGAATTCGGCAGTGGTGGCCTTTTCTGCCGAAACCGGGGAAACACTCTGGCAGAATGTCGGCCAGAAGACCTGGGACGGCAGCCCAACCGGCTGGCCCAGACCGGAAACCTATGAATGGACCGGCACCGAAATGATGGTCAGTTATTCCTCACCAATCGCCGCCACGCTGCATGGAAAACGGCATGTGCTCTGCCTGCTGCGGCAGGGCCTGGTCTCTCTCGATCCGGAAACTGGAGCGGAGAATTTTCATTACTGGTTCCGCTCCCGGGATCATGAATCCGTCAACGCTGCCCGCCCCGTGGTCATTGGCAACCGGATCTTCCTCTCCGCTGCGTATCGAGTTGGCTCGGTGCTGCTTGAGGTCCAGCCGGATGGAAAAAGTGTGGCGGAAGTCTGGAAGGATGAAGAAGCCCTGCAGGCCCACTGGTCAACGCCCATCATTCACGAGGGATACATTTACGGGTTCAGTGGTCGGCATGAAAACGGCTCGCTATTTCGCTGCCTGAAACTCGAAACCGGCGAAGTGGTCTGGGAAACAACCGGCTGGGATCGGCCCGTGGATGGCCTGGTTGCTGCCAGCGACAGCAGTGTGAGAAATACAACCACCGGCCAGATTTTTCCTTGGCCCTATTATGGACGTGGTTCCAAAATTCTGGTGGATGGCCAGTTCATTGTGCTGGGCGAGCGGGGGACGCTGGCATTGGTGAAATGCTCTCCCGAATCCTTTCAGGAAATCTGCCGCTTCAAACCGGCCCGCATGAACTATCCCTGCTGGGCTGCTCCGGTACTGAGTCGGGGACGATTGTTCCTTCGCAGCGAAGACACCCTGCTCTGCTATGATCTGCGGGACCAGACGGCCAGCAAACCGCAGCCCTGATGAACTCCCCTGGTAATCTGTGAACAGGTCTTTGAGATG